>JANQST010000297.1 GCA_028279155.1 Cyclobacteriaceae bacterium | reverse complement strand
CTTCACATCCGTTTTCCGTAACCAGGATCACATCTTCTGTAAACACAGAAATCTGTTCATCGTGATTGTAGTACCAGGGTTCTACAGTGAAGATCATTCCAGGTTTTAATTCTGCTTCCTGTAGGTTAGGGTCGCCAGTTGAGAGACCAAGATGGTGACCATAAAAAAGGTTTGCTTGCATGTATTTTTTTGCATCATCAGGGATGACTCTGTCTGTTAAATCTCTTAGATCTTTGAATGTGATTCCAGGTTTAATGAACTCAATGATTTGATCTGAGACTTTCATTTCCATTTCTAGAATTTCCTTCTGCCTTTTTGAGAATTTTCCTGAAATGGGAAAAGTTCTACCCACATCACTCACATATTGATTGTATTCACAACCCACATCAAAAATGACAAGGTCTCCGTCTTCCAGTGCACGATTCCTTCTATTGTAATGCGTTGCAAGAATTCGCCACGGCCACAATGAATTAGGCCCAGATTTTATGATCGATCCGAAGGCCAAGCGTTGCGCTCCTTCTTTCTTATATGCTCCTTCCAAAACACCTTCCAGGTACCTTTCATCTACCCCAGCTTTAATCGCTTTCGCTGCCTCTTTAATTCCGGTCACGTTGATTGATGTAGACTGCCGCATGAGTTCGATTTCTGCTGTGGATTTAATCATTCTTACTTTGGCAATTGCAGGATAGATATTTTCGTAGGAAAATCCAGCATGATTCCATTCGAGGTTCAAGACGAGAATCTCAGCAATGGAAGGGTTGGAAATGTATTTCTGAGAAATGGGAATGGTTGGTGCCTTACTTCCAGTATTCAACAAGATTGTTTGTCTCTTTCTCGCCTGATTATTTAAGAGGACTTTTAGGTTATCAATGTTGATAATGTCAATACCAGCTTTTTCAGCGATCGTTGAATCATTGGCCAATGGTCTTCCGGGAAAATCGTTAGGTCTGCTTGCACTTTCAAAACGCTCATCAGTTGCTGGGGCATAGATCACTGAAAAACCATCGTCAATATCCATGAGCAACATGCTGTTTGGAAATTCCAGTCCAGTGAAATAATAGAAATCGTCGAGTTGCCTGAAAGTCTCTCCATGCGAAACTCCATCTCTGGAAGGAATGAGAACCAATCCTGACTTATCTTCTTCTTTAAGAACCTGAAGCAGGTTAGTTCTTCGTTGTGCCAATTCTTCCTTTGAAAAAGGTAAATCTGTCCAGCCAAAGTAGGATTGTTCTGGCGTTTGGGAAAAACCCTGGAATGAGATAAAAAATGAAAACAAGACGAATAGTACCTTTTGAATCATGGGGATGAGCTTTGTCTACTAAGCTAATAAACTGAAGAGACAATTGGATGGTACTCGTTCAATTGATCCCAGCTTTGTAGGTATCTAAGGCTCGCTGTCTGGCCATTTTATGATCCACCATTGGTTGTGGATAGTCTGATGAATCATATTCCGGCACCCATTTCCTAATGTATTGATGTTTAGGGTCAAATTTCTTCGTTTGCGTATAAGGATTAAATATCCGGAAATAGGGTGCAGCATCAACCCCGGTTCCAGCTGCCCATTGCCACCCACCGTTGTTAGAAGCCAACTCATAATCAAGGAGCTTTTTCGCGAAATAGGCTTCTCCCCATCTCCAGTCAATTAACAGATGCTTTGTCAAGAAACTTGCCACAATCATCCGAACTCGATTGTGCATAAAACCAGTAGCATTCAATTCCCTCATTCCTGCATCTACAATTGGATAGCCTGTTTTGCCTTCAGTCCATTTTTTGAATTCGTCTTCATTGTTGAGCCATTTTATACCGTCATATTTCTTTTGAAAATTTTCGTGAACAACTCGTGGAAAAGACCAAAGAATAGACTGGTAGAAATCCCGCCAAATAAGTTCGTTGAGAAACTTTTCATTTGTTTTCAATGCCGTTCGAACGAGTCTTCGAATGCTAATTGTTCCAAACCGAAGATGAACGCTTAGTCTTGATGTTCCGGAGATCGCGGGCAAATCCCTGGTTTGATGGTAGCTACTTATTAGATCGATGCTTATATCATTCTCAGGAAATGGAATTTGAGAAGGATGGAATCCAAGGGGTTCTAAACTCGGAACCGGCTTGGGGTCCGACTGGGTCCAATTATTTAATTCTGCAGAAGGATAGAACGCTAGTTGAAAGTCTGTTAGTTGTGACTTCCATTTTTTGCTATAGGGAGTGTATACCGTATAGGGATGACCATCGTCTTTTACAATTTCGGCTTTTTCGAAGATCACATGATCTTTCTTTGCTTTGAATGGAATTCCTTTTGACAGAAGGAGGTTGTAGATTTCTTTGTCTCGATCTCTTGCGTAAGGTTCGTAATCTTTGTTTGCATAGACCTTCTTTATTTCGTAATCTGCAAGGAGTTGCTCCCAAACCTCCAAAGGTTTCCCAATACGCACGTCCAGTGAGGTGTTTCTTTTTTCTAGCTCTTTTTGAATTCGACTGAGTTCTTGGTGAATGAAGCTTACTCTCGCATCAGATCTATCTTCTAATTCACTTAAAATATTGGTATCGAATATGAACACAGGTTGAACAGGAAATTCATCATTCAATACCTCATGGAGAGCTGTGTTGTCTTCAAGGCGTAAGTCTCGACGGAACCAGAAAATACTAATGGGCTTCACAGTGATTAAACATCTAAATTGATGAAATGTTGGCGATTATGAGTAAGTGCTAATATATTATTACCTTTTTGATTCAATTTGGAAAACAGTGCAATGAAATTATTCAAGATCCTTTTTCTATTCATATTTATTCAGGCTAATGCCCAACAAGGTGGTATGTGGATTCCATCTCTCCTTGAGGGAATGAATGAGAGCGAGATGAAAAGCCTGGGGAGTAAGTTGTCAGCTGAAGATATTTACTCAATTAACAATTCAAGCTTAAAAGATGCCATAGGACATTTCAACGGAGGATGTACAAGCGAACTCATTTCATCAAAAGGACTTCTGTTGACCAACCATCACTGTGGTTTCAGCCAAATTCAAACGCATTCCACATTGGAGAATGATTATCTAAAGGATGGCTTCTGGGCAATGAGTCGAGACGAGGAATTACCTAACCAAAATTTGTGGGTTGAATTTATTGTAAGAATTGAAGATGTGACGGATAAAGCATTTGTTGGTGTAAGTGATGAGATGACCGAAGAGGACAAGCAGTCTCAAATTGACAAGAATATCAACGATGTTCAGAAGAATGTGGAAAAAGAGGATTGGCAGGATACCAGGGTAAAGGCTTTTTATAAAGGCAACCAGTATTTCCTTTTTGTTACTGAACGTTTTGAAGATATACGACTCGTTGGAGCACCTCCTTCAAGCATTGGTAAGTTTGGCAGTGATACGGATAACTGGGTGTTTCCTAGACATACCGGTGATTTTTCGCTATTTCGAATTTACGCAGACAAAAACAACCGTCCGACCAAGTACAGCGAAGACAATGTTCCTTATACTCCAAAACACTTCTTGCCTGTATCCCTGGATGGAGTAGCAGAAGGGGACTTCACATTGGTTTTCGGCTTTCCGGGAAGCACGGATGAATACCTACCTGCAGTAGCAATTGAACACATTACCAAAGAATTCAATCCAAGCAACATTGCGATCCGTGAAGCAGCTTTGAAAGTGATTGATGCGAAAATGAAGGCAAGTGATGACATTCGGATCAAGTATGCATCGAAGCAGGCTGGAATTGCCAACGCATGGAAGAAATGGATAGGTGAGAATCTCGGTATTGAAAAAACCGGCGCTGTAGAGAAGCGTCGTGAGTTCGAAGCATCATTTACAAAAGCATTAAGAGAAAAGGGACTAGAAACAAAATATGGTCACATACTTCCGGAGTTTGATCGACTCTATCAGGATTTTGCTTCCATCAACATTAAACGTAGGAATTTCATAGAAGTATTCTTCATCACAAATGAGTTAATGAAAATGGCTATTCAGGCGTATCAGTTTGAGTCTGCTTTAAATGAAGATCCAACCAATCTCGAAGAAGGAAGAGATCGACTACTGAGGACTTTAACCAATACTCATAAAAACTACGATACGGAGTTAGATAAGGGAGTCTTTAAAAATGTCATGCCTTTTTATACTGATGATTCGGACGTATCTATTTATGACAAAACAGCATTTACAGATTTCGAATCAGTATCAGCCCTATTAAATGGGTCAGCAAAGCAAGTTTTGAAGAAATTAAATAATGATCCGGCATATGTCTATGCCGAGCCATTGATAGAGGAGTTCAATAGCTCAATAAATCCAGAATATCAACAGAAGCGAGCAGCTATCGCGGCATTGCAAAAGCAGTACATGAAGGCATTGATGGAGACATTGCCTAATGCCCGGTATTTTCCAGATGCGAACAATACCATGAGAGTAACATACGGACAAGTGAGAGGATATTCTCCCAGGGATGCCGTTTACTACAACCCTGTTAGTTATCTGGATGGTGTCATTGAAAAATTTGTTCCGGGAGATTATGAGTTTGATGTGCCTCAAAAACTTCGGGATTTACATCAAGCAAAAGACTATGGGCAATATGCCGATGAAAATGGAAAGGTCCCGGTTTGTTTTCTTGGCACAAATCACACCACTGGTGGAAACTCAGGTAGTCCTGCGATAGATGCAGAAGGTAATTTAATTGGAATCAACTTTGACCGAGTGTGGGAGGGAACTATGAGTGATATGAATTATGATCCAGAAATCTGTCGGAACATCATGGTAGATATGCGATATATTCTCTTTATCGTGGATAAATATGCTGAAGCCAAACACCTCATAGAGGAAATGAAGCTAGTACATCCGAAGAAAATTGTCGTAGAAAATAGATAATGGCAAGTAGCATTCTTATTCTTATGTAGGGTAATCGAATTCGAATATCTTCGCCCCTTTATATGCTGTCACTTCCGAAAAATGTATGGGTATTAACCGTGGGGCTTTCATTGATGATGTCATGTTCCTCCCTGGTGGTATTCATAGGTGGGATCATTGGTACAGAGTTAGCACCATCGGATGAATTGTCGACGTTACCAGTCGCCTCGATCATAGTAGGAACAGCCCTTTTTACGGTGCCAGCTACATTATTGATGAAAAAGTATGGCAGGAAGAAGGCATTCTTGATGATTTTTTCTGCATCTATTGCATTTTCATTGTTTGCTGCCTATAGCGTAGAAATCGGATCATTCTATTTGTTTTGCCTGAGCTTATTATTGTTGGGAATGTCAGTGGCTACACTTAATCAATTCCGTTTTGCAGCAATGGAAAGTGTAAATAATGATCTGGTACCACTGGCAGCATCCACGGTTCTTTTGGGAGGTATTGCTGCAGCCTTTATTGGCCCGGAAGTCGCGCTTGCTGGGAGACCCATTTTTCCAACTGAGTATGTTGGCTCATTCCTTTT
>JANQST010000296.1 GCA_028279155.1 Cyclobacteriaceae bacterium | reverse complement strand
CAACAATGTGTTTATCGGTTATGCAGCCGGCTTCAATGAAACTGGTGATAACAGACTCTACATAGATAATTCCAATACGGCTGCCCCATTGATTTGGGGGGATTTTGGATCCAATCAGGTAAGAATAAATGGGAGTTTAGGGGTGAATACCGCTCCAACTGGATCCGGACTCCGGGTGACCGGAACTACTTATGTTAATGGAAACATTCAATATACCGGAACAATAACGGACGTCTCTGATCGAAGATTAAAGGAGAACTTCAAGTCTATTGACAATGTGATGGACAAGATTCATCAGATCACCGGACTCAGCTACAACATGAAGGATGATAGTCTGAAAGTACGGGAGTACGGGGTGATCGCTCAGGATGTACAGAAGGTATTTCCAGAAATGGTAACAATAGTTGAAGAAGAAGGTCAATACCTTGGTGTAAGCTACACGCAGCTAATTCCCATACTGTTGGAGGCCATTAAAGAGCAACAAGAGCAGATTGAATCTCAGGTGGAGAAGATTCAGAATTTAACTGAACAAAATGCAGGAATGGGTGAAGTGATGGACCGTCTGGCCAAAATCGAAGCGATGCTCAATAGCTCTGGAAATTTATTTGATCGATGATGCTAGGAGAGGCTCGGATTTTCAACAACAATTCATTGATTCTCGGGCCTCTCTCTTTTCGCAACATGTAATCGTAAATCGATAACTTTATCTGGACCCAAATATGTTTATGAGTTTTGTTATAATATTCAATTACAATTTGAATCTAATTCTATGAAAACATTCGCCTATTCCATCATATTCACTTTGTTGTTGCTCTTATCTTTTGAAGGCAAAGCTCAGGATCTTCCGCCCATCCTGCTCAATGAAACATATGAAGAATGGGCAGAGATTCTTGATATTGCTAATGAGAGTGAATCGGGAAACACTACTATCAAAGCAATCAACACGGACAATCAGCTGTTTCTCTATTTTGAGACCTCAGACGTGCTTTCGATTCAAAATCAAGGTAGAATCATTCTTTACCTGGACACCGACAATGACGCTGCGACTGGCACAGTCGTCAATGGAATCGGTGCTGAGGTCCAAGTCGATTTTGGTAATCGAACAGTCACAGTTGTTCTCAATGGCGAGACGTCTACGGTTGGATTTCGCGACATTGATCTGAATATCATGCCTACTGTTTGGTCTGACAAGTTCGAAATTGCGATCAATAGGGAAGCTAAAGTCAACGACATAGCACTCTTCTCATCGAGTGAAGTCAAGCTAACCATTGAAGATCAAGCCTCGGGTAAGTTTTCCCCAAGCATGTCCGGTGGAGCTTCATACACGTTTGCAGATTTTGTTTTTGATCCATTACCAACTTACTCCATTGAGAAAACAGATGTTGGCCACTTGAGGGTAATATCCCACAATGTGTTGCGCGATGCTCTTTTTGACGAAAGTGCCAAGGATCATTTCAGAAGTATGTATCAGGCGATTGATCCCGACATCATTGGTTTCCAGGAAATCTATGATCACAGTGCGGAAGAAATCGCGGCTATTGTTGAGGAATTCTTACCCTCTGCTGAAGGTGAAACATGGTTCTCATCAAGTGTACATGACAATACAGTGGTCTCCAGGTTTCCAATCAAATCAACACATGAGGCAAATGTCTTTGGAAATGGTGCCTGGCTTCTCAATTTGAATCCAACTTACCAGACAGAACTGCTTCTCATTAACGCACACACCCCGTGCTGCAATAATGACGCTGGCCGGGCGGATGAGATAGATGCCATGATGGCCTTTGTGAGAGATGCTAAAGCAGGTGTCGATGAATTGACATTGAAAGAAAACACACCTATCATGCTGATGGGAGACATGAATCTGGTTGGTGATCCTCAGAATATGCGAACCTTGCTTGATGGTGACATTCAGAATGAGGGCACATGGGGATCAGGTTTTACACCAGATTGGAATGGTGAAGACTTTATCGATGTTCAGCCCATTGTCACCGGACTTCCGATGACATTTACTCACTGGAGCAACACTGGATTAGGTAACTTTTCAAGTGGTCGACTTGACGCTATTGTCTATTCAGGGTCTGGCTTAACCTTGGAAAATAGCTATGTGCTATACACCCTTAGCATGGAAGAAAATGACCTTACAACCTATTCTATGGAGGCCGGAGATGCTGAAGGAGCCAGCGACCATTTACCTCTCGTTGCTGATTTTACTGTCACAGCGGTGCAAGAGATAGATCTTGGAATGCTCGAATTGAGAGAAAATGATCTGGATGGGTTGCCTGCTCACTTAGGTGAAACAGTTACGGTGGCTGGGGTTATAACAGTAGACGAAGCGTTTGGAGACAACAATGCTTTTATGCAAAATGACGATGCTGGTATTGCCCTTTTCGGAAATGAGTTTGGTGCGCTTTTCACAGTTGGAGACTCGGTGGAAGTCACAGGTAATGTTGGAGAATTTCAAGGCCAAACCCAATTGGTCTATGACTCAGAAACTTCTGGAGTAACATTTTTGAAAACAGCTGAACTGCCTGCTCCAGTTATCATAAGTATTTCTGAAGTACTTGATCAGGATTGGAATGGGTTCGAACTTTTGGAAGGTATGTTGGTGCAAGTTATTGGTGCTAATGTCACCGAAAGCGGCAATTTTGAAGGTAACACCACATACGAAATAAGCAATGCAGGTTTGACAATGAACCTAAGAATTGGTGGGAACACAGATATTCCAGGCAGCAGTATTCCAGATGGAGCCGTCACAATTACCGGCACCTTGGGTCAATTTGACACGGATGTTCCCTATAGTGAAGGCTATCAGATAATTCCGCGAAGTATGGACGACTTGGAGGAGGCAGCTGAAGGTATATTGGCATTGCGACAGAACAATGTAGACGGAGAGCCAATCCTGGATGGTAGCTTAGTAGCCGTATCCGGGGTAATTACAGTGAGTGATGAATTTGGTGCAAACGGACCAGGTTTTCTCCAGGATAACACAGCAGGAGTGTCACTTTTTGGGTCTGACTTGATTGATAACTTAGAAAAAGGTGACTCAGTTACAATTACAACAACCGTGGGTTTCTTCAACGGGTTGACTCAACTGACTTACGATGCTTCTTCTACTGTTATTGATGTACACAAAAGTGCGGAAGTACCAGATCCATTGACTATTACTATTAGTGAGATTCTAGATCAGGAATGGGATGACTTTGAACTCCATGAGTCGATGCTTCTTGCAATAGAAAATATTGAATTTGAGGAAACGGGACTGTTTTCCGGCAACACGAACTACACCATTTCCGACGGTGAGAATAGCTTGGCTGTTAGAATAGATAGTGACACAGATATCGCAGGACACAACATCCCTTCGGAATCAGGTACCATCGTGGGAATCCTCTCTCAATTCGATGGCTCTGCTCCATACAGCACGGGATATCAACTTCTACCTCGGAGTGTAGATGACATAAATTATGAAGAACCTGCTCCACTGAGTATTAACAACGAGGGCGACTTGATCGTATATCCAAACCCCGCAACGGATCACATTTTCATTCGACTTGTAGAGGATACTAAAGCTGCGTCAATAAGCATTATTGATCTAATCGGGCAAGAAGTGCTTTCGCGTGAGCTTTCTTCCTTTAGTTCATCGGTCCCGATTTCTATATCTGAACTGCCTGAGGGGATTTATGTATGTCGGGCAATTTGGAACAATAAAGAAGTCATCAAGAAGTTTGTTGTCACAAAGAACTGATATTTGAAATGGTGGTTTAGCGGAAAACACTTTTAAATCTCACAAATTTTATACCTCCTGTCTCATAAACTTGTCTCTAGAACAAATAGTGGTTTAGTAATACTATCGATCCCAGAATTCTATGCAGTACAGAAAGAGTCTCACATCAGGTATGGAATTCATGAGGCTGCTGAGCCAGGGCTCTTAGGTGAGAATGTTTTCTATGTGAGGCCACACATTTTCATGCTAAAGGAAAATGGGAAATAGAAGATTGTATTGATACAGATTATTTTGACAATGATACGTTGGATAAAGAAGACTTCAAGGCCGCCGAAACAATCAATAAAACTTGAGAAATTAATTATCTAGAGGTTTGCTTATTCCTGACAAATCAATGTACCTGATCTTTTTTGAACTCGCTTGGGGTGAGGTCAAATTTTTTCTTGAATAATGTGTTGAAGGTCGATTTGGAATTGAAGCCGACATGATACATTACATCGTTGATACTCCAATCACCAGCATCTGCATCTCTAAACAATTTAGCTGCTTTCTCACACCTCATGTCATTGACATAGCTCTTAAAAGTAATCCCTAAATACTGATTGATGGATTGACTCAAATCAAGGGGAAAAACACCTATTCCAACCGAGACTTCTTCAAAAGTGAGATTCGACTTTCTATACAATTCATCTTTTTGTAAAAATTTCTCAAGCCTAGCCAATATATTTTGTGCTTCGTATTTTTCTAAGTTGGAATATGAATATTTTCCATCCGGAATTGATCTGATCCTCTTTTTTAGGATCTTTATATCAGATATTCTTTCGGGATATTTCATCCCTATATACATGAGCCCATTAATGAATAATAGGACAGATACTAGATAAGTAAGAAGGAATATTTTTTGTAGCCATTCATAGTCTATTACTTCCCCAACCGTATAGTAGCCTAAAAGTTGAATTAAAGCAAAAATCATAAGCCATAATAGGAGTAGGAGCAATGGGTTTTGATTTTCATTTCGTTTTCTGTCTTGTGACAGCTTTTTACTAATCAATGATATAGTGATGATGGCGATTGTGGAAAATGAAACATTAGTAACAATACCATTAAAGTCACTGATAGACTCAAATTCTTCAATGTTCCTGAAAAAACCATACAAGATAACTGTATAGAAAAAAGGTAAAAAGGTGAGGAGATATGAATAACGAAAGACTGACTTTTTATTATCTATCAAGGCCATTGATGCTAGGAAAAGTAACGGTCCATAGATATTACTGACAGCATGATGCAAAAATTCCTGATTAACACTCAGTATGATGCTTAAAATCTCACCTGACCTAATCAGTAGATATAAGCCTATGAAAAAATTAACAGGATTAAAAAAATTGCGGTTTAAGAGAAAAATAAGGCCAATTACCACGCATTCTACAAGAATTGCTCCGTTCAAAATCAATATGACCTGTTCATATTCCAATTTATAACCTTATCACTCTAAATTATTCACAAAATAGAATTCAGCAAGAGGTCTGAGCACAGTTTGTATTAGTGGTTGTCAAATGTTCTATAAAATATTATAGAACCATTGTTTTCAGGTATTTAGTCAATTTTGATGCTGCAATATTTCATATCTAATAGCTCAAAAATCATGAACAGCAAATTAGTATTCAAATTCGGGATCATACTTTCAGCAATCACGATTCTTTACTTTTTAGTCACTAATCTCTTGGGTGTTTCTGGTACCGAATCGGCCGGCTGGATTGGTTATCTCCCTTATTTGATAATCATAATTTATGCCTTCAAGACTATCGATTTAAAGAGCTATTTACGAAGGTTTACATTTGGGGCCAAAATAAGTCTAATAGCAGCTATTGCAAGCTCTTTATTTATGTATCTATACCTGACCTACATAGATGATTTGATGGTAAGAACTGTGGTCGAGAATCAAATTGCAATGGTAGACAAAAATGATCCCACATATAATGATAAAGTTATACGACTTCAGGAAGGTATAACACCTTTGTTTTACTTGAAATTTGGAATAATTGCGGGGGTATTAATAGGCACTATTATCTCTGCCGTTACTGCTCTTTTCATAAAGGTTAAATCTAAGTAGAGTTTGTGAGAGCAATCAAATTACCGCATGCCATTCTATTGGTATATACTTCCTAAATCATTTAATTCAGAATTATGAAAAAATCTGTTCTTTCTATACTAGGATTATTCTATGTCATTTTATTAAATGCTCAAGAGCTTAATCAAGGTGATTTGGCTCCCACTTTTAAAAAAACTTCCAATGAAGAAAGGATCATAGAACTTTCTTCTATAGACAGTGAACTAATTCTACTTGATTTCTGGGCAGGATGGTGCGGCCCATGTATCAAAACCATAAAATCTACCCTGAAACCTATTTATGAAAAATATAGACGATCCCAGCTGGAAATTGTTGGAATTAGCTATGACAAAACCACGGCTAAATGGCACAAATCCATCAGCAAGTATGGTTTATCTTGGATACACATTTATGACGATGACTATGATTTGTATAAAAAATACCACATTGAAGATATACCTACTTACTACTTAGTTGACAAGCAAGGTCGAATCGTGAAGGGAAATATCCTATCGTCTGATTTAGAGAAAGTAATTGATGCATTCTTTCAACAGAGATAATGATCGCATACTAGCGACATACTTAGCAAGTTAGGAGTGTACTGCAGCCGATTGTAATCAAGGATCGCCGCATTGTAAAGTGATTGTTTGGGAGACAAATAGATAATATCTATGTAGGACCCGAGTATTCGTTAAGTAGACGGTTGTGGTGTGATACCTAAAACCAAGGTAATTTAACAGCAAGGTGAATATGTCACCTACTACGATACCGAATAAATGAGGTATATTCTATGTCAAAGTTCTCTGCATTTCCGACAACATATTTCCTATTCGTTTTGATAACACTAATAGGGGGGGATTCCCATTCTCAATACTTAATGTCAGATAATGTGAGAAAGGCCAACCTGATCTTGAGAGACCTGGTGAATACAGCCATACTACCGGGAGCTTCTGCCGCACTTCTGATAGAAGATGAAGTGGTTTGGTCAGGTCAAGCAGGTTATACAGATATAGATAAGAAAACTATTGTAACGAAGAATACTCAATTCAGAACAGCTTCTGTTGCTAAGGTAATTACCGCTACGGCCTTACTAAAATTGATTCAGGAAGGAAGGGTAGATATTGATAAGGATGTAAGGTATTATGTTCCTGATTTTCCACAGAAAAAATGGATTTTTACATCGAGACATCTAGCCACTCACACCTCGGGCATTGAACGTGATGCTGCTGACCTTGAAGATAAATATTACATATCCATAGATGAGTCATTAGATGTTTTCAAAGATTTTCCATTGCTTTATCAGCCTGGTTTCGAATATTTATACTCTACCCACGGTTATGTTCTATTGTCTGCTGTGATTGAAGAGGCTAGCGGAAAGCCATTTCTAACTTACTTGAAGGAAGATATTTTTGACCTATTGGGGATCACTTTTACCGAAGCACACAATATTCATCAGGCAAACAAGTCAGTAGCTACTTTTTATCAAAGAAATGGAACTACTCTTGAAGAGTTGGTCGACTTGGAAGACCCAAGTTACATGTGGGGAGGTGGTGGATTACTGTCAACCGCAAGTGATCTTGTAAATTTAGGCAAGGCTTATTTTACGGGTTTCATCTCAGGGGTTGCTTCAGATATGGCTTTTGATTCTCACATTATGGAGAATGGTGTACAGCTAGGTGTTGGAATTGGATGGAGACTTAGTGACGATTTTGCTGATGGAAAAGTAGCCGAACATGCCGGTATAATGGAAGGTGCCAGGTCCATGCTGACCTTATATCCAGATGAGAAAATAGCTGTTAGCTTTATGACCAACAGAAGGTGGGGCACCTTTGGCAATCGAACCGTACATATCTTGAAGCATGTATTACTTTCAGAAGATATTGAATCTACTTTGACTCGGAAGAGCGAATATGGGGGTTCTTACAGGGGTGAACAAGTGAATGGAAGGATAAGCATTGACAAAGGTATGGGCTCCCTTACAGTTCCACCTTCATTCAAGGAATGGGTAGTCATGCCTGATTTGGAAGAACTCAATTTTTACTATATCAAAAATGATATTTGGGCCCTCGTAACTCCATTTGGATTGTTGGACCTTAGATTGAAAAAAGTTGGAGATGCTAAGTACAAGGGTTTGGTGATCTTCAGGGAGGGGGATGTATGGGAGTTTACTTTTTGAAAAGTGCCTTTAGCTTTTGAGGAGTCAAACTCTCATAAACTAATTTCACGAATGGTTTCACTAATAGAAGTTTGATGAAAATAGAAAATCATCTGTTCTAGTCCTATAGGGACCGCATCAAATTGCAAAATCCCAGATGCTCCCCCTTCCAGATGAGGAATTGTTAGTCCTTCTCGGAAAGATATTGAGAGCTGAAATGACATGCGTTTACAATCATATTTGGCCTCAATTACCAATGTCAAATCTTATATAGTCCACCTTCACCAAAAGATCCGGATTGCCATACTTGACAACTGTGCTATTGTACTTCTTTAGATTGTTCATCAATTCCTTCTTGGCTGAATAAAAATCCGTGTAGGCATTAATTCCAACTTGTAATTTTGGCGGAAGGTCTGGTCTGGAGAATTGTTCAATTTGGATCCAATCAACATCCTGATCATACTTATAGTAAAGTGTGAAAAGAGTGGCAGTACGAACGATTCTTAATTGAACCCAATCAAGTTTGTTTGGATGGAGTTTAAGGGTTGATTTGCTGTTTATGGTAGTCTTGGTTTCAAAGACAGGACGATCAACACTTCTGGCAACTCCTGTGGTGAGAAAGATCCAGTTTTCACCTTTAGGTACCCAATTCTCAGAGGAAATTTCACGAGGAGATCTTACCATCAATCCTGACAAGGACCAGGTTGCGGAAGGATTAGCTTTTTTTACACCACTTATTAAGAGCCTGCACTCTACTGAAAAGTCCCCGGTGATTTCTTTGAACAAAAAAGGGGCATGATAGTCAGCATACCAACCAGAGGTCCAGGGTTCCATTTCAAGAAATCCATCTTTGATCTCTATTCTTTTCATCATATCTGGCCAACCTTCTTCTATGTAAAACCTCTTCCAGTTTTGCAAAGAGAGTTCGTTTGAAAAATCATCCGAAAGTTGCTGAGCCTCAATCCTTGTAGACAATACGATCAATGGACCTAAAATGAACAGTATGGGTTTTATGATATAAGTCATCTAATTATTATTGTTTGAATCTTTCAAAAAGAATATTGATGATTTTCCATTCTCCTTTCCACTTGGCCAAATGGAGGTACTCAACCGCATCGTACGCTTGAATCTTTACCGTAGCTGCATTTTGAAATTGATCCAGTACAGTGATATCCATTTTTCTTTCATTTTGAGGTACATTTTGACCTCCACCTTTCCTTGTCAATTGGATTAACTCAAGTGCAGAAAAGAATTCCAACCTGCTACGATTTCCAGTTGAACTGACTACTTTGGATACCGCATCTTCTTGAAGGGTTGATTCCATCAATTTCTCATTTCCATCATACCAGGCGGTCATAAAATTTTTTGCAACCTTTCGAATCAACTGTTCATCATTACCTTGGGCCATAGGTTGGAATGCAAACAATAGGAATATTAAAAATTGATAATATTTCATGCCATGAAGCACGTGATTTATGTGATATCATGTGATAAGATTTATAAAAGTTTACCATGAAAATTTTCTTTTCAGTTTTCTACCTACTTGCTGCAGGACAAGGATTCATGATGGTATTGGTGCCTATGAAGCGAATCAAATTGCGAATGTTAGGATTTGCTCTGGCTGGATTGATTCTCATTGTGAGTATTCAGCTATTTTCTTACGGTCTTTCTTATAGCATGCTGATAATCCATTTTCCACACCTTTGGGGAGTAAGTTCCATTGCTTTTTACTTGATTGCTCCGCTCTTCTATTTTGTGATTAAGAGTATGTCAGACAAGAAGTTTCGATTCTACTGGAAGGACCTTTTTCACACTCTACCTGCTTTTTTGTTCATTATCGTAAATTCATCTTTTTTCTTGAGAACAGCTGAGGATAAAAGAGGTGTATTGGAAGGGATTTTGGAAATGACACCAAGCCTTAGTACAAGTTCTTTAATTCTATCAATTGTTGCTTTAATTCAATTAGTCGCTTATGCAGGCGCATCTTATAGACTGATAAAAAAAGAGAATGATCAAAACTACCGAGAGGGTATGATGCTCTTCAAAGCAATTATTATCTATATAGTTGTTTTTACCATTTACAAGGTGAGTATTTTCGCCGGGTTCGGTTACTACACGTTTATATGTCACTTATGTAAAACATTGATGGGTCTAAGTGTATACTTTGTAGCTTATACTTTTTTGGTATCGGCTAACAGTAAGAAGTATAGAAACTCTACTCTCAATGTAAGTTTTGCCAATAGTATCAAGCAAGGGTTAAATGACCTCATGGTAGACGAACAGATTTATAGAGATAATCAACTAAGTCTTGAAACACTTGCAACAAAATTGAATTGCACAACCCATGAGCTTTCTCAACTTATCAATCAACATTTTGAAAAAGGATTCTCATCGTTCATCAACGGTTACAGGGCAGCGTATGCCAGAGCGTCTATTGAGAATGACCCTTCTCAAAAGTTATGGCAAGTGGGGTTGGATGCTGGGTTTAATAATAGGATTACATTCAACAAAGCCTTCAAGAAAGAATTCGATTGTACACCATTGCAATTCAAGAATTCCAGAGTTTAATTGTTGGCCAGCTTCAATAATGTAGGCTTAATCACAATCGGTCTGAGTAGCCAAATCAATGTGATGTATATCACATTTTGTTGAGTCATTCAAGCACAATGCAGTGAAAACAGCGAATTGGCTTAAGCAAGCGTCGCGCAGGATGTCGCGGGTCCGGGTCCCATCCGGACTGCACATGAGTGCCGCAGGGCTCTTTTTTATTGGAATGAATTGAGGCTGGGGTAGTAATGAGAAAAGTCAACTTACAGCTTGATATCGATCCTATGTCACTCCTGAATTTTCAAGTAGGTTGAATCTGTAACAAACGTTTATCGATATGCGGATTTTAATACCCACAGATTTTTCCTCATGTGCAAATAATGCGGTTGAAGCAGCAATAAGAATAGCAAAGCGAACAGACAGCGAGTTGCACTTTCTTCATTTTACTTCCATACCTACTGACTGGATTAGCTTGAATAATTCTGATAAGCTGTATCCAGATGTGACAAGAAAGATCAAAGAGCGACAGGATGAGCTCAATGGTCTGATAAACAAGTGTCGTAATGAAGGTATTGAGGCTTCTTCCTACATCGGGTACAACGAAAGCTACCAAAACATCATCGATCATATTGATGCCTACAAAATAGACCTTGTAGTGATGGGTTCGCACGGAGCATCGGGTTTTAAGGAACTTCTTCTTGGATCAAATGCGCAAAAGGTGGTAAGGTTGTCAACAGTACCCGTAATGATAATTAAGCACAACGACCAAGATTTCAATCCTGGACGGATGGTGATCGTTTCGGATTTTCCTGGAGAATTACACCTTGAGCAAGCTGAGCCTGATAAGAATTTTATGAAATTGATTGATTTTGCGAACGCATTAAATCTCAAAAT
>JANQST010000280.1 GCA_028279155.1 Cyclobacteriaceae bacterium | reverse complement strand
TTCCGATGCAACCAAAATTACGCTTCAGGTGACAATGGATGCGACAGAGATGAACATGATCATAGAAGATGATGGTATGGGCTTCGATAAAACTCTCTTGACAAATGGAAACGGAAACGGTTGGCGCAACATTCAAACACGTGCTAAACTCCTGCATGGAGAGGTCGAATTAGATACAAAAAGTGGACAAAAAGGAAATACGCTTGTCATCAGCAGTAAACCCAAAATTCTCTCCGAAGAAGAAGTAGAAAATACCATTGAGACGGTATAGGTTCAAAGTGATCTTACACACTTATTTGAAGTATGAATTGGTTATCTTTCACCAAAAAGGAGAAGGTTGATACTTCAATGAAAATATTCTTGACAGATGATCATGCAATTCTATTAGGTGGACTGATCAAAATCCTTTCAAGTGAAGATGATTTGGAAGTAGTGGGTTCTGCACAAACTGCACAAGAAACCTACGATAAGCTTACAAGAGTAACTCCAGACCTTTTGATAACAGATTACAATTTACCAGACGGTGATGGGTTGGAAATCATTCGGACGGTGAAAAGAAAATACCCCTCTGTTAAAATCCTTATTTTGAGTATGCATGATGAATCGCACCTGGTGCAGGAAATATTAAAAGAAGGTGTGGAGGGATACATGCTTAAGAAAGATTCTCACAATGAATTGCTTTCGGCAGTTCGTGCAATTAAGAATGGGGATGTGTATTTAAGTTCAGATATAAACAAACTACTTATTCGAGGGTTGAATGATTCGGGAGAACAAAAACTGCTCACAGATCGAGAACGTGAAATACTAAAGTTGATCGCAAAAGAGTACACGAATAAGAACATTGCCGAGGAATTGTTCATCAGTGAACGTACAGTCGAGACGCATCGCAAAAATATCTTCAGGAAAACAGGAACCAACAATTTGGTAGGCCTTATCAAGTACGCCTACGCAAATAACCTTATTTAATCTACGGGTTTCACGGTATTATCAAATGCCAATAAGGCGGGATAGCTATTTGTCCTTGCACTCACAAGCTTTGAGTACAAATAATCACAACTAATTTAAATCTTAACTGACATGAAAAAGCTATTCATTCAACTCGTAGCCTTGACTGCATTGCTGTTGGTGTTTTCATTCAACTCCAATGCGCAGGAGGCACTGTGGCAGCTCGATTTTGAGAAAGAAATTGTTTTCAATCAAAACACGGAAGCTGGAATTCTACTTGTAGGAACCAATGATTTTACTCTTCATGGAGTAGATACTCGTGATGGTAATCTTCTCTGGTCTAGTGAAGCTCTGCAAGGGGCTAAGAAAGTAAGAGGAGCAGATGGTAAAAAAATTGATGCAAAGTACGCTTTCGATAATTACCTGAACGTCCTGGTCGATTCAGAATATCCTGAAATTTCAGATTTCCTTGAAATCAAGTATGCTGATGTAGGGCAGGTTTTCAAGAACTATGCCATCATCAATATGCAAAATGGGAACGAAGTTATCAGTCCGAAAACAGCTGGGATGCCCATTCAAAAAGTTCCATTGTACGGAGAAATGGCCACTTTCAATTATGGAGCCACAGGCTATATTCCTGATTTAAGAATGGTTATTATTTCTGCCACCTGGCAGGATTTTACACAAAAGGGTCAACCATTTATGTTCATGACTAAAATGGTGGAATTACCATCTGCAAAGGTGATCTGGACCAATAACGATCTGGGTATTGATGGATTTCCTTACGTTCTGGAAAACAATGAAATTGTGCTTCCGGGCAAAACCCAGATCGCTCGAGTAAATGCAAAGTCAGGCGCTGTTATTTGGTCGTATAACACTTCAGAAAAGAAACAAACTTTCGAAAGCTTTGACTTAAGCCTTGACCTGTCGACTGGATATTTTTTTGAAAAGAAGAAAAACAGCGGTGCGCTCTCTGCGGTTGACATGAAGACTGGAACGAAGAAGTGGGAGAACGAACTAAAACTTAAAGTGGTACCAACCATGTCAGCGATGGGCTATGGAGTGGTTGTTATAGATGACAAGAACTTCACATTATATGATTTGGACGGAGGAAGTGTGAAATGGACGGCCAAGAAAATTGATGGTTATGTTGTGGATCTCGGAAACAAGGGAATAGCTGCAACATCAAAAGGTAAGCAGTTACTTCTTTTGGATAAGGAAACCGGAAATGTTGTCTGGGATCAGAAGATAAAAGGTATTCAAATTGATCAAATTGCTGCGAATGGAATCATGTATACAGATCTGAAGGGGAGACTTGGGTTCATTCAATACGATGGGCAATTGATCTGGGATAAGAAGGGAATGCTGGAAGTTCCTGATTTACGATATAAGCCTGAGTTTACAAAAGAGATCATGATGATTGATGGAAGCCTTTATGAAATCGATCTCTTGAATGGTGATTACAAAGTCCTTTACAAGGGACTAGACAAAGAATTCAAAGGAGATGATGCTTCCCCGAGCGATGTTCAGCTAATAGACGGGGGATATCTATTTAGTGATGCTCAGAACCTTGTAATGCTGGAACCTGATGGATCAGTACGATTCAGTAAATATTGGGAAGCACCTGGACTAAGCATGGCTGCAAAAATTGCGCTTCGTGTAGGACAGGCAGCCGCAGTGGCAATGGCTGCAGGTGCCGCGGCACAATCTGCAAGGCACAAAGGTCCTTATGGAGGAGACACCTATTATAGTAAAATGTACGCTCAACAAGCAGATGATTGGGCAAACATTGCCGGAATGGCAGGAGCAGCTACCAAGCAAAAATTCAGTGCTTCCGTTTCCAAAGGTGATATCAGGATGATACTTACCAGGGTTGGCGCAGGAGGTCAGGGAAAAAGCTCGGGCTTGGTGAAAGTTGACAGAAGAACCGGGGAAGAGCTTGGCTCGTTGCTGCTTGGAGATAAAAAACCAGTCTACGATTACGATCAAATTTCTGGTCAGGTATTTTTCAAAGCAGACAACAAGCAAATAATCAGCTACAGTTTTTAGCGATACCGCGAGTACTCGTCTGGTAGTCGTTGTCAGTGAGAAGAGTGAGGGGCTATGTGGATGAATCCATCCACATAGACTTCTCCTCTAAACCTGCAAATTCAATAAGACTGCTAAGTTATTATTTGTTCAATCTTCAGGTTATCAACTATGTCACCAATGATTCGTACAATACTGGTTTTTTCTCTCATTCTTTTAGGGCTGTTCTGTTTGGCTCAGGATACAAAATTGGTTGTAAGACAGGGCCATAAGGAGAGCATTAATATGGTGAAATATTCACCAACCGGTAAACACATTTACTCTGCCAGTGAGGATAAAACTATTAAGATGTGGGATGTTGCTACTGGCATTGATATCAACACTTTCAACGCACATGATGCTGGGGTAAATACCATTTCACTTTCCAAAGATGGTTCTACTTTGGTCTCCGGAGATAAATCAGGTAAGATTATCATCTGGGATGCCTTAACTGGTAAAGTGAGGAAACAAATCAATGCCCATGAAGGAGCTGTTTTAACAGCTAAATTGTCGTCAGATGGTCAGGTCATAGCATCTGGCGGTGAGGATAAAATCCTTAAACTTTGGAATTTATCCGGCGACACCATCAAAACCATTTCCGGGTTTTCAGCATCGATTACCAACCTCGCTATTTCACCCGATAACAAACGAATTGTTACTGGTGGAGGAAAGAACAATGGCGTAGAGGTGAAGTTAGTAGATCCAGATAAGGGGGTGATACTTGCAGACGCCCTGGACAATGTGAAAGGTTCAGGTGCAGCGCTTGCCTATACCAAAGCCATAATGACAGGTTTTGCCTTGGTTGGCAATGTAGCAAATGGAAGAATTGGAAAAGGAATGACCACTATTTTCGTGATGAGCTATTCCAATATTGAATTTACGGATGATGGTAAGAAGATTCTTTTTTCTCAAAATCTCTATACCCCGTTTATAGCTGAAAAAGGAAAAGAGGAAGATACTGGTGGAGCAAGCGCCTCAATTGTTGAACTATCAGAAGACAGAAATTCATTTGGAGAGGTATCAAGACCTAACCGATGGGCCATTCCACATTCCCGTGGAGTGGCTGTTTTTAATAAGGATCAAACAAAAGTGATCGTAAATGAAGCTCGGTCCATCAAGGTCTATGACATTGAGAATGCAGAGTTTCCTGAGCCTGGAAAAAAGGAAGCAGTTCAGTATGTACCTCCTGTCTTAAAAGAAATAGAGAACATTCCTACGAATACGAACTGGTTGGCACTTTCACCTGACTATCGAACCATTGTTACCTCGGATGACAACAGACAGCTGAAACTATGGGATTACGAATCAGGTCGCAAAATCCGAGACTTGCAAGGCTATGTTCAGCCTGCCTTGGCTGTGGATATGATGCCAGATGGTAAGCATGTTCTTGTTGGTTCACTCGATCGAAACATGACAATGTGGGACATTACCACAGGACAATTGGTACGAACCTTTGATCGGTCTTCGGATGTGAATCACATCGACATTTCATCGGATGGAAAGTATATGGCAACTACAGCAGTGAATACAAAATTTTTGAAAATATGGAATTTCAAATCAGGGCGATTACTCCGTTCACTAATGGAAAAGAAAGACGATGTAGTATGGGTAAAATTCAATCCTGAAGATGAGGACAAGGTGTGGGCCATGACTGAAAAAAATGATGTGAAAGAATGGTCCATCAAGGAATTCAAAATCAAAGGGAAGGTAAAGGGAGATTATCTATCGCTCGAAGATAAATTTCAAAAAGGATCCTACTCGGTTGACTTTGATAAGTACAAGCTTACTGTTAAAAATGGAGGGTCCGAATTGTTTGCTGATACTCAGTTAGGCATTATTACCGATGCAGTATTCAGTACTGATGGAAAGTTGCTGATCTCGACGAATGAAGCAGGTGAAATATCGATTTATAATCTTGAGAAGAAATCGAAAACGGTAAGTATGGCGCTGATCGGGGAGAGCGAGTTTATCACCTACACACCAGATTACTATTATACCTCATCCAAAGGAGCGGCCAAGGCAATCGCATTTAAATCCAACAACAAGGTGCTTCCATTTGAGCAATTAGAATTGAAGTTCAATCGTCCTGATATCATTGCCAAAGCGTTAGGCTATGCTTCAGAAAAACTGATCAATTCTTATAAAGCGGCCTATGATAAGCGTTTGAAAAGACTGGGTTTTGATGAAGCTTCATTGGAGAGCAATTTCAATTTGCCAACAGTTAGTGTAGACGTTGTTAGCCTGCCTCTGGAAACTTCAGCGCCAGAATTAAGCTTTGACGCTATAGCATCTGATGCAAATAGTACACTCAAACGAATGTCGGTTTATGTTAATGATGTACCCGTTTTTGGTTCGAAAGGAATTGATCTCTCTGATCAGAATGCAAAAGAAATTGAGCAAAATATTTCTCTTAAATTGTCCGCAGGGCTGAATGAAATCAAAGTATCTGCAACAAATGAGAAAGGACAGGAATCCCTGGCTGAAACATTTGAAATTCAATACACAGCTGAATATGACAAACCGGACCTGTATTTGGTTTCTATTGGTATTTCAGAATACCAACAGGAGTCTTACAACCTTGCTTTTGCAGCTAAAGACGCTTCAGACATTGTTCAGACATTGAACGCTTCCAGTGCTTATGAAAAAGTGCATGTGAAGCTGATAATGAACGGGGAAGCAACGGACAGCCAAATCAAAGCAGTTCGAAGTTTTGTGGAACAGGCCAAAGTAGATGATGTCGTTATGATCTTTATTGCTGGACATGGTGTGCTTGATGATCAATACAACTACTATTTCGCAACCAACAATATTGATTTTAATAATCCAAAGAATGGAGGTTTGCCTTACGAGGAACTGGAGCAGATCATTGATGGCATAGATTGTAGAAACAAAATTTTAATGATGGACACATGCCATTCGGGAGAGTTGGATCAGGAGGATGTCGAAGTAGCCGAAGAAGAAGTGAAATCAGTTGGATCGGTCTCGTTTAGATCAACTGGTGCAATTGTCAAATTGAAAGAAAACAGCTTTGGTCTTAAAAATACACTTGAACTTTCCAAAGCTTTATTTGGAGACCTAAAGAAAGGAACAGGTGCTACGGTAATCTCAGCGGCGGGTGGAACTGAGTTTGCTGCTGAAGGAATTAATTCTGCAAACGGTTTATTTACAGCAAGTTTTCTTGAAGGGCTTAGAACAAGACGAGCTGATCGAAACCGCGACAGGAGTTATACTGTTTCGGAGATAAGAAGCTATATCAGCGAGCAGGTGATCAATAAAAGTGGAGGAAGCCAGGTGCCTACTTCGAGAGAAGAGAATATCAAAAATGATTTTAGAGTCTATTAAAACCTGACAAAAAATGAAATCTTTCATTAGCGGATTTTTTCTCATCATATCCATCATTCTTAAAGCTCAAAACTACACGGTGATCCATTCCATCGGGAAGATCTATGATGCTTCATCCGGAACCTATCTTAAAAAGGGTTCCAAGGTAAGTGAATCCGCAAAACTCAAATTTGAAACAACAGGAGCAAGGGCCGCCGTTTTAAGTTCTAGTAGAGGAAGGTTTATCATTCAAAAAAACAGCACCTCTAACCAGCAAAGTGACCTGGCGTACACCTTATCGTCGGTCATCTCTCCGGTTAGAGGTCGTCTGAGTACCCGGGCAGGGGGTATCAACAATAAACTGGATTTTGAGAAGCACTTCTCCGAAGGGCCAATAGCTATTGTTGGAAATTCCTATAGGGTTGCTATTTCTCCACGTGCTTATCCAATGAATGAAAAGAAGTTTTTCTACGCTCAATATTCATACAATGGTGAAAGGATCAATAAGAAACTGACTAATGCGGGAGATTCGCTGATGATCGAAGTTTCCAGCTTCTACTCCATTGATGAAATATCGATTGATCCGAACCAGGCCTCCGACACACAGCTTTTTTATTATGATTCAGAAAGCCAGGAATCAACACTTATTACTTCTCTGAATTTTGCTATTGTTTCCAAAGAGGAAGTTGAATCCTTATCTGGCGCTTTTTCAGAAATGCCCAAAGACCAATTGGCTGATACTGTATTAGAGCTTATCAATGACCTATATGGGAGGTGCTCGAGACAAGACTTGATGAAGGCATTGTAGAATGACAAGAAAAATCTTGCTATATAGCGCGATAGTTATTCATGCAATTGCCATGATAGCTTTCACACTATATCTAATGAAGCTGCCATGGCTGGCGAGTGACGAGAAATTTTTGATCTGGAGCACTTCAGCGCTGAAATTCTCCTCCAGGGAGGTACCCCCTTCAGAAGATTTTGCCTTCATTAATACTTCGTATGATCTCCAGCTCATTGATCGGTTTGATGAATACGGGTTTCCTGTTGGAAACCAGGTGATAACCAATCGAAATAAACTCGCTCAACTTTTTCAAGTGATTAACGATGGTGAGGCACAACCAAAATACCTATTTTGCGACATCCATTTCGTTGATTCGACTGAAGTAGACTCTATTCTTCATAGGGAGTTCAAAAAGCTTAACAACATCATTTTATCTGCTCATTTGGATCAGTTTGGCGAATTGGAAGCTCCAATTTTTGAAGAAATCAATTTCGGGCTTTCAGATTATGTGATAGGAAGTGTTTTCGATGGTGTGTACAAGTATCAGTTGGTTTATCAGGATTCACTAAAGCTGACGCCACTGAAAGCCTACGAACAACTCAACCAATTCTCCTCTGAATCATCCGGTCCTTTTGTGAAAATTGGGAGTCGATGGACGCTCAATAATTTCATCATGAATTACCGGTTGCTGCAAAAGGATATCGAGGATTTGGAAGCGGGATTTAACCCGGTAAGTCTGGGTGAATTACTCTACCTAGAGGATAGGGACATTCAGGATTTTCTCGCAAATAAAATTGTATTCATAGGAGATTTCTATGAAAATGACATGCATGAAACCTTATTTGAGATCACCTCTGGACCGTTGATTCTTTTAAATGCCTTTCTTTCCATCAAAGAGGGTGATACGATTATCAATGTGTGGTTTTTCCTTCTGATGTTTATTGCCTACCTGTATTTCAGCTACATGGTTTTTGTGGAAGGAGATTACATGGAGAAGAAGATCAGTAAGCTTGCCTCAGCTTCCGTGACCAAATATCTTATTGGATTTGCCAGCTACCTTATATTATTGACTCTGTTGTCGATCCTGACCTTTTTTCTTTTTAACGTTCACATCAACATTTTTTTCGTCGCAATTACCTATTATGTGTCAGATAAACTGGTTGGCTTGGCAAGAGGACTCGTTCACCGGAGTTAATACCGCTTATATAACATAAGTTTTTTTACAATTCTGTACTCCGAACATGTGTTTCATTCGTGTTCAATTGTTCAAGAATAAATGCAACACCTTCTTCATTTCGCCACCTACTTGGGAATTGTCCATGCGCTTGTGGGACAGCCAATGCTTGATTTATCTAGAATTGATTCCATGGAAACGGACATGGTTAGTAAGGTTCTTTCAATCTCATCTCCACATGCAATAACAAGCAAGTCATTCTACCTTGATGAACATTGGGATCACCTCGTCATTGTAACAAATGATTATGAAATGTTACATACAAGTGGAAGGATCAACCTAGTAAGAAAGCTTATTGAAATAAAGGTTCAAAACAAACCTAGAAAATTGCATGAAAACAAGGTGAGAGCAGTGCTTGTCAATGGTTCAAGTATCATCAAAGTTAATGCTGATAAGATAGAAGGGGAGAGAGAAACAAAGTACATGAAAGTCCTGAGTCATGGTAGATATACTTTACTGGAAGGCTATTCCATTGGGTTTAAAACCATTGGCGAAGGAGCGCTTGATCCTGGGATAGGTGGTCAGGAAAAGCCCTTCTTAGCTACAGATCTGTATTATACGACTGACTTTAAGAGGTTTAATCGCCTTAAAAACAATAATTCTATTTATTCTCTATTTGAAGATAAGATTGATGATGTGAAAGAATATGTAGACAACAATAACTTAAAGCTCAAAAAAAGCAGAGATGCGTCACTACTTTTCGATTACTACAATTCTGCCTTTGAAAGCATTAAGGACTAGACCTTTGAGTTATAGAAGTGCCTGGATTCAAACCTTGCTTCATGGTAAGCATCTCCTGATCCGTGCATAATTTGGTTGTTTCTAAAAAAGAGAGAATGTATCTCCCATAGGATGGATCCAAATCCATGTTTTGAACATCGCTCAAGTTCTTCACAATCATATCCGTGTCCTGTTCCAGGTTTTTACTCATTCCTAAGAACTTTGGAATATTATATTCAATGGATAACCTAAGAAACCTGATTTCAATGTTGTCCTTATCAGACATCACAGCATTCTCCATCATCTCGGCATACTTTATTACTTGAGCCAACTTCGAAATCGGATTCCAGACCACGCGAGCCATCATAGCCTCAGAAGCAGCACGATAAGCATTTATTGTAGCTGAGGTTAGCTCACTTTCTTTAAGGTATCTATGAAATTCTTTCGTGCGCTTAGGTTCCATGACCGCATCATGAAAGTTTTTGCGGACTTCAAGCAGGGATTGTGCCTCTGAGCTTAAGACTAGGAGGAGAGGAATTAGGATTACTAGCTGTCTCATGGTGGTACAACTTGGGAAGGGGGTGAATTGTTTGAAGTGTCGGTATTCTTTAGTCCGAACCAAATCTCTAATATTCAAATCGTACGGATTCATAATTCAGTACAGATGGATTTAGTTAAGTGGTCGATCGGTTGCAGTTATTCGTAAGATTTGGCGATAAACTTGTTACAATATGAATCATACCAGAATCTTAATTCTCTTTATTATCTCCTTTTGTTTCTTTCTCAGCCCTACAATAGGACAAAGAATAATTTCTGATGACAAGCTTGAAAAAGCTATAATGTCGCAGCTAAGAATAGAAGGAAATTTAGGAATACCTGATCTTCAGAAATTGACAACTTTGGTAGCTGTAGGAGCAGGAATTGAGGACTTATCTGGACTTGAAAATGCCAATAACCTGGAACGGTTAGTCTTGGGAGGAAATAACGTGAGTGATCTAACTCCACTATCAAAGCTGAATAAGCTAAAAAGCTTGCGCATTTGGTTTAACAAAATCCATGATTTGGAGCCTTTATCCACTCTCTCAAATCTTGAGGAATTGGAACTTGGTGGAAACAAAATTACTAATGTTTCGCCTCTGGCTAATTTGAAAAAGCTTTCTGCATTAGATCTAGGATCAAACAACATTAAAAATGTTGGACCAATTGGGAAGCTCAATAATTTAACCTGGCTCAGTCTCGAAGACAATTACATAGAAGATATCAAGCCACTGAGGGGGCTAAACTTAGAAAGACTCTGGTTGTCAAAGAACCGAATATCCGAGGTGGAGACTTTGACGCAAATGAAGAGCCTGAAATGGTTAAAATTAGAAGCCAATTATTTAGAGGAAATTGGTGCACTAAATATGCTTCCAGGCCTTGCCTTGCTAACACTATATAATAACTGGCTAGACATAGATGAGAATTCAGAGAGCAGTTTAATTATTGAAAAACTTAAGAATTCAGGTACGAATGTATTTTACAAGCCGCAGAATATGAATTCTTTATTTCAGAGAGATATACCCAAGTATTGATTCGCTACCAGTCAATGAAACTCTTCATAGTTTGATATGATTTTGATAAAACAAAAGTCCTGAGAACACGCGCAGAACTTTCCTACAAGTCGATTGGATTAGAAAGTATTATGAATTTGAATAGGTAGCTACAATTCAATTAGTTTCCCAAACTGTTTGTTCCTCTACTAATCTTCACTGCATTCCTATGGCGCTGGAGTACAAATTCAACTACTCTATAATAGGCATGAATTACTAAAAATTTAAGAATAGTTAAGATAAATTGGGATGTGAGAATTTCTGCTCCAATTGCAATTACGATTATTGTTGTACTTTTTGTTCAGCTAGTCTTCTTTGTGCTATATGTTAACCATAATGATATTTATTCAAAAGATCTAGCATGGGCATTTAGCAAGGAATATAAGGAAGGGGATTCAATTGACTGGAAATTGGATAGGAATGGTGATCAATGGAGTAAAAGCCCCCCAGATAGTAACAATTACTGGCTTAGAACCAAAATCTATATAAATGAAGAATTAGCCAAAAAGTCTCTTGGAATAAGAATTAGCTTGCTTGGATCGTATGATGTTTTCTGGGATGGTAGAAAAATAGGACATAATGGTGCTTATGGATATTCTAAACGTTCTGAAAAGAGCGGATTTAGATATTCAAATTTTTCAATTCCATTTGATTTAGCGAATGAAGGATACCATATAGTAACTCTAAGGATTGCTTCTCATCATACAAATTATCACGGATACGATCCAATCATCTTTGTGTGGGATTTAGCTGAGATCATTACTCATCAAACTTTGGTAGTTGCATACTCAATTGCCATGGCTGGGGTCTTTCTCATAGCAACAATATACTTTGCGTTATATAGAATTTATTATGATCGAAGCAAACATTTTCTGATTATAGGTTTGTTTTGTTTTGTGGTCTTTCAGGTAATTCTGCTTGACGCGATCAAGCTAATCGTTCCACTCCCTTATCAATATCATTATCCCCGGCTATTGAGCGTTTACCTTTTAATACTATTAGCTTCCTGGCTATTGAATTTGTACTTCATTTTGAAATACAGGCCTCCATTCGGAAAAGTGATTTCTATCCTTTGTTTCATTGGTCTTATTTCCCTGGATAGTATTTTTTCAGATTTTGACAAGGACATTGAATTTGCCACTCTCTTATCATTTTCGTTAAACTGGATTGTTGTTATCTATTCTCATTTTACTGAAAAAAACATAGATTTCTCAGATCTGATTGCTACGAGTCTTTGTTTTTTTACGTTCCTATGGTTTGACTATCTGCTCTATTATAGCTTTCTAACGATAATAGTATTCACGTTCTATTCAAACTCTCGCTATTTAGAATTTAAGAAAAAAGAGCAAGAAGAATCATTGCTCAAATCCAAACGATTAGAAGTTGAATTGCTGAAAAAAAATATTCAACCACATTTTATCATGAATTCTCTCACATCAATAATTGCTTGGATTGAATCTACTCCTAAAACGGCGGTTGTATTAGTAGAGAAGCTTGCAGAAGAATTTTCAATATTGATTAATATTTCAGATAAAAAGCTAATTCCGATGAAGTTAGAGTTAGAATTATGCGAAACTCATCTTGATATAATGGGATTGAGAAAAAATGTGAAATATATTCTCAAGGAAAATCAACAAGATAAGTTCGTTATGATTCCTCCAGGAATGGTGCTAACAATAATTGAGAATGGCATTAGTCATAACAGGCCCTTGAATCGAAGAATAGTTTTCGAAATTGATCAAAACTTCACCAATGATATGATTGAATTTGATGTGAAGTGCATTGGTGTAAACAAGCATGAGAAATCAAACAAGGATGGTACCGGGTTAAGGTACATAAAAGCTAGGTTAAGTGAATCATTCGGAAATAAATGGTTTTTAGAACAAGGACCTATTTCCAAAGGTTGGAGAACCCAAATAAGAATCCCACAAGTATGACTTTTCTAATTGTTGAAGACGAGGATAAAATCGCCAATCATTTATTCAATGTGGTTAAAGAAACTATTGGTAAAGATTTTGAAACAGGTCACATTAAAAATGAATTAGACGATGCGATTAGATTTCTGGATTATCGAAATGTAGATATTCTATTCCTGGATCTAAACTTGAATGGTGAGAATGGTTTCGAAATATTAAGGGAGTTTGTAAGCAGAGATATGCATACCATTATAGTATCCGCATACGGAGATAAAGCAATAGAAGCTTTTGAGCATGGCGTTACAGATTTTATCAAAAAGCCTTTCAATAGGGAGCGAATATCTAAGGCACTAAAGCGAATCAAGAAGTTGGAACGACATACCGAGCACTTTATCAAAAGCATACCCGTTAGAAATAATAAAGGATTTAGACTCATTTCACCGAAGGAGATCATCTATATTAAGGGTTCGGGGGCATATTCTGAAATTCACCTTCACGATGGTACAAGGGAGTATTCTGACAAATCACTTGAGAAACTATTTATTTTGCTCCCAAAAGTTTTTGAACGAGTTCATAGATCTTACATAGTCAAAATGAGTGAAATTCAAACTGTAATTGTTTCTTCAGGAACTAAATATCAAGCCCAATTACTCAATGGCGAGGTTATTCCAATTGGAAGAACTAAGTATAAGTTTATAAAACACAAGTGGCTATAAAAATGTAGCGTTTCGGCATTGTCATAGAGCCGTTTGATAATCATTATTGCCTGGGATTTAATCCAATACAAATCTTTGAGCTGATTATCGAATTACGTTACATGAGGATATGTCTAATCATCATTTTATTGGCTCAAATCAGAATCGCACAAAGCCAAGAGGAAATCAAATTCATAGAATACTCTTTATTGCGAGGAGCTACAAGCGTTATTGATAATCATCTGGGCAGTTCAAAATATGATGGAGGTATTAAAGGATTTCATTTTGCTTATTTAAGACCCACAGCTACCAATGGACTCGAGGTTCGATTTGTCATGCTTACAGCGGATGAGATTTCTTCGGATTTCACAAACGCTGAGGCATGGATGACAAATCTCAGCTTATCATTTTATGAGTTCAATAAAAATCTATTTGGCGGGGAGGTTTTATTCGGACCAATGACTGGCTTAAGAACATACGTTCGCCTTCAAACAATTGCGTCGACAGGAGCTAGTGAGCGGGATTCATATTCCTACCTGGCTCATTTGCCGTTAGATATTGGATTTCGATGGGAGAAACCCATATTAATAAGGTTGGACCTACTTGTGAGGGGAAATCTACCTTTGGTTGGATTTGGCTTCAGATCACCAGATGATGATTTTGATGAGCCCCAGGTTGATCTAATGACAGCTTTTAATGGTTTTTGGGGAGACCTTGATATTTCCTTGCGATATAAATTATTAAATAGGTTGTATTTCAAATTTGGTGCATCAAATTATTTTGTTTCCAATTCAAAATGGAGACAGGACTTAAAAATAGCAGGTACCTCAATGTCAATCGGTGTTCTCTATGATTTTGCTAAATAGAATTAAAATAGCACTATCAGTTTGTGTGCTTCTTGGATGCCATGAATTGTTGAATGATGGTGAGAAAGAATCAGGATTGAAAGATTTTGATGAGGCTTGGAATCACATTAATGAAACTTACCCTTTTCAAATGCTGGCTTATAAGGGAATTGATTGGAATCTTATGTATGATAAATATTTAGAGGTTGCAAATGAAGCCAGGGGGGAAGAAATAGTTCAAGTTTTGGCTGATTTGACAGCAGAGTTACAAGATGGTCATATTAGGGTATACACGAAAGGAGGGGCATCCACTCGACCTTTTACACCGGAGAGAGTTTTAAAGGATGAAGGTGCATTTGATCCTGAGACTGTTCATTCGTATTTAGTTGAAGCGCCCAAAGTTGCAGGTAATCAATCTTTTGAATTTGGATTTTTTCCTAACAATATCGGCTATTTGCGAATTTCAAGTTTCAGTGGATCAATAGCTGGGTCAGAAGATGAAATTGATGATATAATACATGCATTTGCAGATACTTCAGGGATGATATTGGATTTAAGAGAGAATCGTGGTGGAAGTTCATTCGTGTACGACAATATCTTGGCGAGATTCATTGATGGTCCAATTGATACGGAATATGCAATTTCTAATCAGGAAATAAGAGAACCATATACTATTACGCCTGCAGGTAGAAATGGCCAATACTTACGTCCAATTGTTGTATTAATTAATGGTACTAGTTTTAGTGGAACAGAAGTTTTTGCAGATAGGGTAAGAAGTCAAGATCATATGACTTTGCTTGGGGACACAACCGCTGGAGGAGGTATTGGTAGTAGTACTGTAGATCCTAGGTTTTACTTGAGCAGTGGTCGTTCAATAAAAGTTAATTACGAAATCATACTTAGAAGAGATAGTATCCCTATTGAGAGAAATGGTGTGGTTCCGGATATTCTGATTGAACAAAGGAAAACAGATATCAAAGATGGGAGAGACTTACTGATTGAGAGCGCTCTTGAGCTATTGTCAAACTAAGTAATTCGACTTGTTTACAGAGTTGTTCACACTTTTTTATAGTGAAAGTTCAGTGCAATGAGTGATATTTTTCTCGAATGAAAAAAAAATTACCCTCCTTCATAACCAGCTTAAGCAGAATGAGGCTAGCATTCTTAATGGTATTTATAAATCTATTTTGCTTAATTCCTAAATCAGAAGCACAATCTAAAAACACTTCCTTTACAACAGAGTTTGGAGAACAAGTACTTGAACACACGATTGAACTTCCTGTTTCAATAGAGGAGGCATGGAAATATATAACCGATAAGGATTATTTGACAAGGTGGGCAGCGCCCTTTGTTTCTATTGACCTTAGAATAGGTGGGACTTGGGAGTCTAGTTATAACCCTAAATCAGATGTTGGTAATGATGGAAATATTGTAATGGAAATACTGACGTATCGCCCAACAAGTCTCTGTTCCATGATAGTAACCAAGACTACCAAGGGATTCAAGCATCCTCATATTGTAAAACAGGTTGCAATCAATTATGAATTAAAGAAACGAAAAAACAAAAAAACACTTCTCAGACTATCGATGGTTGGATGGAAGAAAGGTAAAGAATGGGATGAAGTATATCAATTTTTCTCATGGGGTAACGAGTATTCATTGAATAAGCTATACGTTGCAATAACAGAAGGTCCCGTGAATTGGGCTGAATCCGAGTTAGTAACCAAACAGTAGAAGTATGTCCACCAATTCGCAGGTCGCCTTTTCAGGAATCACCATAGCAGTAAAGGATATGGATAGAATGAAGAACTTTTATAGCAAAGTTCTAAGCTTGGATTTCGAGAAGATCGAGCTGCCAGATAATCACGGGACAATTTATTCCGGATCTTGTTATCCAATTCAAGTTCAATTGTGCCCTCTTCAAATTTCCGGTGTTTCGGGCAGAGACTATCGACATCAAATTGAATTCAAGATTCCTGATGTATCAAAGGCAATATCAACGATTAAGAAAAACGGAGGAAGGTTGAGGAATAAGTTTGTACCCGGCATGGTAACAATAAGTGTTTTTGATCCAGATGGGAATTCATTGGTATTAAGTCTTAATAGATGATAACTCTTGACAAGAGTAAATTTTTATGACGATCAGAAAGTATTTTGGTTGGATTTTGGCGGTAATTGTTTTACTTGGAGTGGTAGTTTATCTTCTTCCTTACAAGAGAGACTATATGTATTGGGAGCTAAAATCGAAGGGCTATCCAGATTTGTACAGACAATTGGAAGAGTATTCATTCACCCAAGCACCAAAAAAATTAACTGATTCCTTTGAATGGGTGGTAATTGCAACAGATGAGAAAGGAGATGGTGATATTCCTAATTGGCCAGATGCTAAGGAGTTGTCGATGCTAGTAAACGCGGATACTTTATGGTTCCGGTATACAACCTATAACAATATTGACCTCAATGAGCCAATGGTATCAATTGCCTTATATCATTCAAAAAATCAACAAGCTTCTCCATGGTACGGTACTATTCAATTTAACTATAATGAGATGATTGCCGTAGGCTACTTCCGTGAAAATTTGAGGTATAAGGGTTATAATATGTTAGCAGGAGAAAAGGGAGTTTGTAGGCTGCAATATGATATTGAAAGCAATTCATTGTTCTTGGGTGTCCCTACGAACTTGATGGTGAGATATCAAGGAATAGAATTCATTGCATCCATTGGATTGAAGGGGTTGTGGAATGATGATTTTGATGGGATTCAACTCAATAGAATATCAATTTGACTTTGAGTCAAATAAAATATGATTTGAAGAAATGCTTCCACCATTAATTACTGTCAAAAAAACCCTCTCTACTAAGCGTAAAGAAGGAAAAATATGTCGGGGCATTCGAATGTGAATAATCTAGCTATAAATACCTAACAGTCAATTCGATGTAACAAACTATGATACATTTTGTTAATCTTTATTCGACCACAAAGATTAGGACAATGTGAATCGCAAAAAATCTAAAGTAACTAAATCATGATCACTTTTGAACAAGAGATCTAACAGTCTACCGATTTGGATTTCTAATTTACGCTAATTCAAAAATGAGACTTGATTATTTGGAGAGTCCGAGATAACATTTCTAATTTTCTGACCGGACTGACTGGTTTAGAAAATGGAATCTTCTATAACTTTTAATATTTGGGCTTTGCTTGTTGGGTTCGGTGCTTTCCATGGGGTATTTCTTTCGATTGTTCTGTTTTCCAAAAGGGAAAATAGTTCTTCCAATTCATACTTTGCGCTATTGCTAATAGTAGTTTCATACAATCTACTAGAATACACTATTGGCATTAGCAGGATGTACGACACCTTCCCACACATCCTGGCTACTTCATATCCTTTTTTATACCTGATGGGGCCGTTATACTTTTTCTATCTTCTTAGTCTATTTGATTCAGATTTTAGGATTACAAAACTTCATTCGCTTCATTTTTTGCCCTTCATCATTTCAATTGTCCTGCTAGCTCCTTTGTTTTTTTCTAGTGTTGAGTCTAAAATGAACTTCCTTCAAACATTGCAAGGGAAAGACGAAGTGGTGGAAATACCATGGGGACAGTATCTCTTCATGGCTACTCATCTGATTCAGACATTTATCTATGTTTTTATAAGCAAAAAATTTTTACAAAAGAAGGAGAAGGAAATTAAATCTAGTCTTTCAGATAGCTCAATAGTTAATATGAGTCTACTTCAAAAAATGACTTCTGTCCTTACCATGTTTCTCTTTCTGTTTTTGCTAGTCCTGATACTCCTTCCAATTATTGAGCATTATCGAGTAGAAATGGATTATGTTCTAATGTTGGTGATGACCGCTCTGATTCATTCCATTGGTTACATAGCTATGAAACAGCCAGCCTTTTTCTCAGAAGCGATCAGAATTATTAAGAATGAAAAATATGCTACTTACAAATTATCAGACATTCAGACTGAAAACCTATATTCTAAGACTGTTAAGGCTATCGAAGAGAATCAACTTTATCTAAATAGTGATTTCAAGATTTCGGAGTTGGCCGATCTTTTGGATCTTCCAATACATTATGTATCTCAAGTTATTAATGAAGGTGCTAAAACTAATTTTTTCAATTTCATTAATTCCTTCAGAATAGAGAAAGCAAAGCAATTATTGGTTAAGGGAGATTCTTCTTCCAGTAAGATATTGGCTGTGGCTTTCGACTCTGGTTTTAGTAATAAATCCACTTTTAACAGGATTTTTAAGAATCATACAGGATATACTCCCTCTCAGTACAGAGACAAGTTTCTATAGAAAATAGGTATACTTTATAAAGTAGTACTAATCCAAAAAATCTTCTTTGTAAGATTGAGTCAAGTTTAATGACCTGATTTAATTGTAATGAATATTAAGCAACAAAAAAGTTCGCTAAGATGGGGCTGGATTGTAGGGTTGGCATTTCTACTACATGTTCCGTTACTAATCTTAACCTTTTTATACATTCAGTTCTATTCGTTTCAAATTAATCCGGGATTTGATGATCAGTTTTATCAGGATTATGCTTTTAATAGTCGGATTTGGATCAATGCGGCCTTGAGTTTTCCATTTTTCCTTGTGTCATGTTTCCTCTGGGCGCGAAGGCTGAATGATCATATAATGAATAACATTTTAATTATGACGGTGGCATTTGTGATGCTGGATATTGTTTCTGAGTATATCTGGGGTGGTGGACTAGAGTGGGAGCATCTTATCGCTCATGGGGCTAAATTCCTAGGAGGTTATTTGGGTGTACGACTTACATGAAAAGTATGAAGAAAGGAAAAATAAGATGGGGGTGGATAATATTATATCCTATAGCACTACGATTACTAATGATCATATTGACATTTCCATATATGATAGTGTACTCCTTTGCTGTAAACCCTGGAATGTCAGAAGAATTTTACAAGAACTATGTTTTCGATAATAGGGCGTGGATTTCTACTGGGATTGGGTTGCCAGTATTCTACTTGGCTTGCTACATCATGGCAAGGAGAATTAAGGTAGAAGTTGTAAGAAATTGCCTTTTTATGGTTGGTGTGTATATTATAATGGACGTACCGCTTGAAATAGTAGTTGGAGATCCAACTGAGTGGACGCTACTGATTGCGCACTCCAGCAAACTGATAGTGGGCTACTGGGCAGCAGTTAATGTAAAAAATCAATTAGAATAAAATTTAAACTAATGGTAACATACGAAACTAAAATTAAGATAGACAGACCAATAGAGGAGGTGTATAGAGTAATGAGTGATCAAAGCAAGTCAACCAAGTGGCTCACAGGGTTAAAGGAAGTCAAGCCAATCACTGAGAATGGATCAATGATGGAGAAGGGAGCAAAGTCACAGTATATTTTCATGGAAAGAGGAAAGGAAATTATGTTCGAAGAAGAGCTGTTGGATATACATCCACCCTCCAAATTCTCTTACAGATTGGAAAGCGCCCAGGTGACAGTAAATGCTGAAACTCATCTTAAACAGCTAAATGGGAGGACAGAAGTTCTCATTATCAACGGAGTGAAAGGGAAAGGATTTATGATGAAAATCTTTATGCCATTTTTCAAGGCTACCATGATCAAAAGGCAGAATGGAGACTTGCAGAATCTGAAAAAACTAATTGAAGAAACTAACTAGATAAGAATGAAGCTTGACGCAAACAATGTTACAGAGTACTATGAAAAAGTGCCTGAAGGTCGTAAGGAAGCGATGCTCGAAATCCGAGAATTGATAATTGAAAATGCACAGGATGTAACTGAAGCGTTTAAAAATAAACTACCCTTTTATGATATCGATGATAAGCCATTTATAGCTTTAGCATCTCAAAAACATCATATCTCTTTTTACCTGGCTGAACCTGACCTAGTTGAGAAATATAAGAGTGAATTAGGGAAAGTAGGTGTTGCAAAAAGCTGTATTAGGATAAAGAAATATGAACAACTAAATAAAGATACTTTAATCAGTTTGATCAAAGAGGCCTATAAAAGGCGAGTAACAAATTAGTTGATAAATCTTTTGAAAGTGGCTCATTTTCCAAGGTGAGCCATTTCTGGTTTAATCACCCATTAAAATTGGTACGTGATCAAGTCCCAATTAAAGATTTTCGAAAATGAATGTTCGTCATCTCCTTATTTGCATATGTTTAACACTTTCATGTGAAGATGATGAGCCACCCTCGAGATTTGATGTAGCATTGTCAATTGTATCTGAGTTTGGCAACTCGATTTTTGGACTTACCAATTCTGACAAATTCCAACTGAATGTCATAGATAAGAATCACCCAAATACTATTTGGAAAGGGGATGTTATTTGGTCCAGTAGTGATGAAGAAGTCTTAAAAGTTTCATCTTCTGGTCAGGTTACACCTGTAGATTACGGGAGTGCCATCGTGACCATGACAGCATTGGATCAAATGGCCGAGCTTTCGATTGATATTGTTCCATTTTCAGGAACCCACCACACAAAAGTGTTAAGTATTTTATGGGACTTCATGAAAAAATGGGAAATCCCTGGTGCTTCTTTGGGTATAGTCAAAGATGAAAGGTTACTCATCAAAACCGCTCTTGGGTATGCTATTGCTGAAGATGGAATTCCTGTATCAACTGATAGTCAGTTTCGAATTGCAAGTGTTTCCAAATCAATTACTGCTGTGGGGATTTTTAAACTGATAGAACAAGGAAAACTTAGTTTAGATGATCAAGTCTTTGGAATTGATGGAATTCTAAGTCAGTATGATATCCTCATTGAGCCTGATTATGAGCTGATAACAATAAGGCACTTGTTGCATCATTCAGCAGGTTGGGATTCAACTCTTGGAGGAGATCCTATGTTTAGAACTTTGGAGATTGCTAATTTTTTGAATGTGAATAATCCTGTCACTCCAAATCAAATCATTCAATTCATGACAGAGTTTTACTCCCTCGACTTTCCGGTAGGATCCAAATTCAGTTATTCAAATGTAGGTTACCTGATATTGGGGAGGATAATTGAAACTATATCCGGTATGTTATATGAAGATTTCGTAAGATCTGAAATTTTACTACCAGTTGAAGCAACCAATACAGTATTGGCAAAAAACTTGTTCGAAGATCGATATCAGAATGAGGTTAAGTACTATCACAATGGAAGTTTGACGACTTTGCCATCTGTTTACGGAACAGGGCAGCTGCTTCCCGTTCCTTATGGAGGAATTTTATTGGAGGCGATGGACGCTCATGGTGGTTGGGTTTCAACCGCTGATGATTTGTTAAGATTTCTTACCGCGGTGGACGGATTTCATGAACGTACTGAAATACTTACGACTTCATCGCTCATTACTATGCATACGGCTTCACCACATTTCAGTCAATACGGGATGGGTTGGGAACAGATTGGTGGCAATTGGTTTCATACAGGTTCACTTCCGGGCAGCTCTTCTCTGATTTATCGTGGGAGGGATGGTGTTTCCTATGCTGTGCTTTTTAACTCCTGGCCAATTTTAGAACAGACTAAATATAATCCAGAGATGAGGTCTATGATGAATGGATTAGTCAGCAGTATCGATCAGTGGCCAACTCAAGACCTTTTTTAGTTCAAACCTGCTTACATGAAAATTTTATTAAAAAGAACATCCTCACCTTCGTCATTCTGTTGATCTCCAGGTACAGTTTTTTCCAAACAAAATATTACATAGATAAGACACATTCCTCTGTACCGTTCGAAGTGGGTTTTG
>JANQST010000279.1 GCA_028279155.1 Cyclobacteriaceae bacterium | reverse complement strand
TTTCACATTCGATCTCTGCTTTTCGTAAAATGCTATACCCGGCCCCGGCATCTCCGGTAACATAAGTACTTACCTGATCTCCAAGAAGTGATTTTAGTTGATATTCGAATGTTGCATCAGCATCAGCTTTTTCCTTGACTACAATCTCTTTCAAAACATAGTAGAACTGCGCACCATCAGCTAAATAGGTTTCATGGTATTTTTTCTCAACTCGAAGGTCATAAACGAAACCTCGTTCATAAGTAAAACCTTCGATTTTGATGCACGCTGAAAACCATTCTTCTGACCCAAAACTTTCCAAATCTTGAAAAAATGGACATAGTGTTGTTATTTCTCCTATGCTAATTCCTTCGAAATGATTTAACCTAATAAAACTGTCGTCCGTGTTTTCTTTACAAGAAATCAAGAAAAATAGGAAGAAGGATGTAAGGATTTGTTTCATTGTGCAGTTCTTGTTTATATCTACAAATGATATTGGTTTGACCCTACGTCTCGTTTCGTTTAATCTTTGAGAATGTACCCGGATGATTTGAGCTCTTCTTTGGTAAGGTTAAGAACGGTGACCTCCATTGAAACATTCGTCAATGGAGTATCCGTTGAGTCTGTTGCTACTTCAGCAATGGCATCCAGAACTTCGAACCCTTTGAAGAGCTGTCCAAAGATCATGTATTCCCCATCGAGTCGTGGAATCCCGTTTTTATCATGTACTATATATAGCTGACATCCTGCAGACAACTTTTCAGGATTGTCATCACGCCCTGCACCGACCGCACCATAAATATGTTTGATCGATTCATTGAATTCTGGTTTGAGTAGGTAAGGAGAATCTCCGAATCCTTCTGGAGTATCTGGGCACCCACCCTGGATAACAAATCCTTCTATCACTCGATTGAAGGTCAACGAATCCCAATAGTCTGCATTTGCCAACTCAATAAAACTGGCTTTGTGAATTGGAGTTTCTTCATATAACCAAAAAAGCATCTCACCATGTGGCGTTTTGATTTGACCTACAGGATAGGTTTTGGTTTGATTATTTGTTGAATTACATCCAATAAAAATAAATAGAACAATAGCAATGGTTAGGTTAGGAATTTTCATTTAGTGAAGATACAAACTACCTAACTTTAGCAGTTGATCCAATAAGTCGGTATGCTGGCGATAGCTTATGATGTGTTTTTTGAGGTAGCTTCTCATCTCAGTTTTTCCAAGGCTGCAGAGGTATTGTATATTTCACAGCCTGCCGTTAGTAAACAGATAAAGAAACTAGAATCAGAGCTTGGTATCGCGTTATTCGAACGACAGGGTAATACAATAAAACTCACTTCATCAGGTGAAAATTTGTTGGAATATGTGCGACAGGCAAAGAGCATAGAAAAACAGATACAGTCTGATATTGACATCATTAAGAATCAACAAACAGCAAAAGGTGAGTTGAAGATTGGTGCCAGCACGACCATTTCTCTTTATGTTATGCCTAAAATCTTGTCCTCATTTAGAAGAAAATATCCTGATGTGAAGTTGCTGTTGATCAATAGAAACAGTGAGAATATTCTAAAGGCACTCATCAACCAGGAGATTGATATGGCAATCATTGAAGCGCATTACAAGATCAATGCGGTCCATTTTCAGCCATTCATGAGAGATGAAATTATTCCTGTATGCTCAAAACATAGTCCTTATGCCAAAAATGATCTAACCATTAAAGATTTAAAGGACATTCCAATTTCGTTGCGAGAACGCGGGTCTGGCACACATGCAGTTCTAAAACAAAATTTGGAGGCCCACAAAGTAAAGCTTGGAGAGCTTAATGTAATAGCAAGACTGGGAGGAACAGAGGCTTTGAAGAATTACCTTGTAGAGGATAATTCCATAGGATTTTTGTCGCGACTGGCAGTGAAGAACGAGCTTCAATCCGGGATTCTTCAGGAGGTAAAAATTAAGTCTTTGAAGATCAATCGGAAATTCGAATTTGTCATGCGAAAGGGTGAAGAGGTTGCCGGCCTTACTAAAGCATTCATCAAGGAGGCAAAATCAATATATAACTTTTAGTTATACTTCATGATAATTAATCATTTGACTGGTTATAATTTACCTTCCACCTTTGGAGTATGGAATCAGCACTTCATGCTCACTCGTTTGCATCGGACCTTTCCTGTTCAAAATGTGGAGAACAATTTGAGATAGGCAACCCTCAGTATTTCTCAACTTGTTGTGATAAACCCTTAGTAGTAAATTATTCCAAAGAAATTCAACTGGACAAACGAGAATTAATAGGAAGGGAAAATTCAATGTGGAGATACACTGAAATGCTCCCATTGATGAATGAGAAGAACAAGGTTAGCCTGGGAGAAGGAATGACGCCTATTCTACCTATTCAGAGCTATGCTCGAAAATATGGCTTTGATCAGCTATTTGTAAAAGATGAAGGGCTTAACCCAACCGGTTCCTTTAAATCCAGAGGTATGAGTATGGCCGTTTCCAAGGCCAAGGAATTTGGAGTTAAAGAATGTGTAGTGCCAACCGCAGGAAATGCAGGAGGTGCAATGAGCGCTTATTGTGCAGCAGCAGGAATGAAATCGACTGTTATTATGCCGCGGCATACACCAAAACCCTTTCAAGAGGAGTGCAGACTTTTTGGATCAGAGCTCATCCTTGTTGATGGATTGATCGATCGGTGTGGAGAACTTGCCGCTTCCATTCAAAAGGAAACGGGAGCCTTCAACATGAGCACCCTGAAGGAACCGTACAGGTTGGAGGGCAAGAAGACGATTGGGTATGAAATCGCCGAACAAATGAATTGGGAGTTACCAGACGTTATTGTTTATCCGACTGGCGGAGGGACAGGTTTGATTGGTATCTGGAAAGCATTTCATGAAATGATGACTTTGGGATGGTTGAAAAACCAAAGATTACCCAGAATGGTTGTTGTCCAATCTTTAAACTGTTCTCCAATGGTACATTTTGTGAACGGTAATGAAAACCATGAATCGTATGGAGAGTCCAAGGCAAATGGGTTGGCTGTACCCAAAGCATTTGGAAAAGACCTGATCAAGAATGTGGTTCATGAATCAAAAGGGAGCGCCATCGCTGTTTCGGAAGACAATATTTTGAAAACAGCGCAAGAGCTATCACGGTCCGAAGGAATCTCATTTTCCCCAGAAGGAGGAGCCACCATGGCTGGACTTCTTGAACTCGTTGCTTTGGGCGAAGTTTCCAAAAGCGAAAAGATTTTACTTATCAATACAGGTAACGCCTCAAAATATATGGATCACTTTCTGTAGCTTGTGCTAGGGAATTATGAGATTCACACCTTTTCGCCTAACCTTAATCAT
>JANQST010000274.1 GCA_028279155.1 Cyclobacteriaceae bacterium | reverse complement strand
GACCATCCGAAAGATGACCGCACCAGCAACAAGGAAGGTTAGAATGAACGCGATGCGAACGCGAAATACTATGCTTCGTTTTATGCTCACTTACCTTTTATCAATACAGGTGATTCTTTACTTTCTTCCAATCCAAGTTCTGACGCCCGTTTGGCCACCTCGGATTGCTTGCTTTCGTACATGAACTCCGCTTTTAGCGTCGTATAATCTGCACGCAGGTCCTCGACCTGCTCTTGTAGCAGATCAATTGATCGAATTTTTTTCTCAGCATAATGGCGATTGCCTATGTAAATCACACATAACAGGGAAAGGAACAGGATCTGTGGAAGGAACCGGACATGGATCACTTCGCTGATAGAGCTGTCCATCCGAAGGAAGCGATTGATCACGAAGAATATACCTCCACGCTCTTCCTTCTGGGGTAATTTGTAGGTGTTTTCTGCCATTTCTTTGTGGTAGATAGTTGTCAGTAGAAAGTAGAAAGACACTTTTGACTTACTACTTTATACTTATCACTACCTCTTTCTGCCAATTCTCAGCTTTGCACTTCTTGCTCGGCTGTTTTTATCAATTTCTGCCATGGTCGGGACGATGGGTTTGCGGTTGACCGGATCCAAGATCCGAATCGGGTTGCCGTAAAAATCCTTCTCGTCCGTCCCTTTAAAGTTTCCTTTATTAATAAAGTTCTTCACGGGTCGGTCCTCCAAAGAGTGATAGCTCATCACCACCAGTCTGCCATCCTTCTTCAGCACCTCTCCTGCCTGAGTCAAAAATTCTTTCAATGCTTCGATCTCATCGTTTACCTCGATCCGGATCGCCTGGAACACCTGCGCGAGGTATTTCATTTCTCTCCCTTTCGGTGCGTTTTTCAGCGCGATCTCCTTCAGCTCCTTGTTCGTCGTGATCTCGGCATTCATTCGAAAATTTTCGATCTCACGAACCAGTGTTCGGGCATTTTTTACCTCGCCATAGGCGCTGAAGAGGTGGATCAGATCTTTTTCTGAATACTCGTTCAGCACTTCTCGTGCGCTTTTTCCGGCTTCCTGATCCATTCGCATGTCCAGCACTCCTTCGGCTCTTGTGGTAAATCCCCGCTCCGGCTCATCGAACTGGTGAGAGGAGACGCCAAGGTCTGCCAGTATGCCGTCCACTTCTTCGATCCCGTGAAATCGTAAGTATTTCTTTAGGTGTCGAAAATTTGACTCAATACATGTGAAAGAACGTCCCGCCTTCGCTAAAGCTTCGGCGGACACGTCCGCCTTTTTTCCTTCAGTTTCAGCTTTGTTTTTCTCCTCAGCCAACGCTTCGGTGAAATATTCCGCATTTTTCAGGGCATCCTGGTCCTGATCAAATACGATTAAATGTCCTGCACCTAGCTGGTTCCAGATCGCCCGACTATGTCCACCTCCACCAAACGTCACATCCACATACACTCCATCCGGTTTCAGATCCAACCCCTCCAGGCTTTCTTGCAGCATCACTGGCTGGTGGTACTGGCTCATTTTATCTTACACCTCACCCCTGGCCCTTCTTCAGAATCTCCCTCATCCCCAACCCTTCTCCCCAGGGAGAAAGGAGCAGTTCCTTCTAAATTTTTTACGCGCTCCATTCCAAGCTTATTCATCTAGGAATTTCTGGGCCAGTTCTGAATACTCGTTCATATCCTCGATCAGATGATCATTGAATACGGTCGGGTTCCACATTTCTATATAGTTGCCCATGCCGATCAGAATTGCTTCTTTTTCTATTTGTGCATGAGCGAGCATGGTCTTGGGGATTAACATCCGGTTGGCGCTATCCAACTCTACCTGGGCGATGCTCCTGAAAAAATTCCGTTTCAGCTTTCGCTGCTCCGGGTTGAATTCACTCAGCGATGAAATCTTGTGGTGGATCTTTTTATACTCCACCATTGGGTAGAGGATTAGGTTCGGCTCAAATCCCTTCCGAATAACCAGTTCGTTAGTGGAAACCTCGGGGAGATTGGTCTTAATCTTTGCAGGTAAAACCAACCTTCCCTTGGTATCCAACTTACACTCATACTCGCTTGTAAAAAACGCCATACTGAGCCTTGAAAAATATAAACCACCGTAACAAATGTAAGTCAACTTTTGACATTTACAACCACTTTCTCCCACTTTCCTACACAAAAAGAGAAAAAAAGTACAATTATGGGCTTAGAATAGCTTTCAAGAGGGGTTTATTACGGGTAGATAAAGGGGGAATACAGGGTGAAAACAGGCTGAATTGGAGGTTTTTCTAGTAGATCAGCTACCTATCTTGAGATTTGGGGGTTGTTTTTTGGGTGTTTTAGAGAAGTGGTGGGAGGGTGTGGGACACAAGTTACAAACTTGTGCCAGCGTATGAGACTATTATTTAGCCTTAAGCCGCTTATAATTTATCAATGTTACTGTCTTTCGTTCTGTAGACCAATAAGCCTATTGCGATAGCAAGTAGTCCAATATATTCCAGAACAGTTCCTCCCCAATAATCAATTAGTGCATAAGCCGCTAAATCGCTTGCGTCACCAAGGTATAAGACTAAGTAGTTTCCCGAACTAATAATCAAGTGAACTATTATCAGTATGCTTCCCCAGAAAATCAGGAAACCTGATTTTTTATTTACCCTTGATTTGAAGTTGTAAGCACCATAAACCAAGAGAACACCAGGAAAAGAAATAAAAACTATAAGAATTAAATAAAACAGTGTTTTCATCTCATTTTGTTAGGTGAGACTAACTTTTAATGGATTCAATAAACATTGCAAGCTTGCATTGAAGATAATCAATCATTCTTTTTGTGAGACAATTTTTAGCAAAAACCCCAATTACAGTTCTTTCAAGGAAAAAAGAATGGAACTCCTCTGCCCCGTCTCTCTTCTACATCTGGCACCAAACTTAGGCTCTGCTTTCAATTCCTGTTAGTGTAATCCTTTCTTCAATAGGAAGACTATTTAAGTACTCTGAAACATCATTGCTCATTTAAAAAGTCAATAATTGGTTTGGCAACATCTTGTGGTGATGACATATAGGTTGGGTTATCAAGTACTTTGATCGAACTATTCCTTAGATACATAGCGGCATCTTTAGCGATCAACTCCCCTTGATCAGTAGTTAATATTAGAGTTGGTAAACTTATTTGTTGGAGAAGATCAACCGGCGTAAGTCCATCTCCAAGAATCTCATAATCCACCAACAATGTATGAGCTATTGTTACAGATTCTTGTCCATTTTCGGAAGCAAAAAACCCATCAAGATCTTCCTCAGACATTCCGAAATCCTTGAGGAAATATCTTACCGCGCCTTCCTTATTTCCAGCTTCAATCAGCTTTCTAATTTGATCATATTCTCTTTGATACTTTTCTGATTTCTCATTCTTATCATCATCAACAGTACTGAACGGAAGGTCCGACAGGACAAGCTTTTCAATTCTCAATCCTTTAACAGCTGCCTTAATAGCTAGCGCAGCTCCCGCCGAATGGCCGTACAGTATTTTTGAATCACTACTAATCGCCATAAGGTGCTCTAAATCCTTCAATTCGGTTTCGACATTATGAACTTCAGTAGAATCACTCATACCTCTGTTTCTACGATCATAATTGTATACAGTAAAGTGCTTTGAAAGCTCAAGTGCTAGCGGATGATACATGCTGTGATCGGCTAATGAGCCACCAACGATGATCAGACCTTGTCCATTACCGAGTCGTTCATAAGCAATCATTGCATCATCAGATGAGAACTTGTCTTTCATGACTTCAAATTGATTAGTGTTTTGATCTTGCATTTTCCTAAATTCAACCATGTCCAGGTACATTACTCCCCAGGTGTGACCATCCGGATCCTCAATTCGTCTCAACTGCAGATATCTATCATCCAGCATTGGAACTGGCTCTTTTCCACCTCCTTTCAGACCCATGTTCACTATTTCATTTACTCTTTCAATGCTCTCAACTGGTAGGGTAAAGTTTGTTGCTGAAAAGATTTGGGCATCAGGAATGGGTTTTGCATTCCATTCAATGTATTGCTCATTTGAAATGAGCATAACATAAATGTGGTCGCTCCATACCATACACTTTTGTTGTTTGCCAGAAAATGTAGTGTTGTATGAAAAACCCAAGTGCTGATAAAAATCCATTGACCGCTCCAGGTTACTTACTGGTAAGTTGATATACACTTGCCTCATATATTTTGACATTTATTCTTTAGGTATCTTTTCCCAGTCCAAATAGACGATATTCCATCTATGGCCATCCAGGTCAATAAACCCCATGTTATACATCCACCCGTCAATTTCTTGTGCCTCTGAAAAAATCTCTCCACCAGCATCTTTTACTTTTTTGACTATTTCATCAACATAAGCTCGATCAGGTGCCTCTGCTGAGATGAGTAACTCACTACCCTTTCTTGTATCAGATATTTGATGTGAGGCATACTTTTCAAAATCAGGTTGTGCTACCATCATCACAGTTACCTTTCCGATATTAAAACCGACCATGCCCGGTACATCCCTGGTTGATTGAAACCCCAGGGACAAGAAGAAGTCTTTGCTTTTCTTCAGGTCTTTAACGGGTAGGCTAATCCATAACTCTTTTATCATTACCGTTTAGTTTCTTTTGCTCTGATACAAACCTATCGATCTAATACATCAATTGAAGGGTGTAAAAACGGCAACTTAGGGGGTTGATTCCGCCACAGGATTTGGTTAGCTTTAGTCTATGAAGCATGTGAGTATTCTAATCCCCAATCACGCTGTTCTTTCAAGCATCGAGGACCCAAGATATCTATTTCAGGCTGTGAATCAATTC
>JANQST010000269.1 GCA_028279155.1 Cyclobacteriaceae bacterium | reverse complement strand
TGATGATATAATTAAAGGTAAGGCAGCATATTTCTTCTGGCCATTGCAAGGGGGAGAATTTCCGATCTTCTTCGTTGGAAGAATGGTGATCTTCTTTGCTGTTTGGTATTTGTTTTTCCGACAGCTAAGGAAACTGGCTTTTCAGGAAGATCTTGAAGGTGGATCAGCTACGTGGTACAAGATGAGATCGGTTTCGGCCTTTTTCCTTGTATTCTTCGCAGTTTCTTCTTCAATGGCTGCCTGGGATTGGGTGATGTCAATCGACACACACTGGTTCAGCACGATGTTCGGCTGGTACAATTTTGCCAGCTGGTGGGTTGCAGGATTGGCTTTGACACTATTCATTGTGATTATGTTGAAGGATAAGGGATATCTCTCTGTTGTGAACGAGAATCATATTCATGACCTAGGCAAATTTGTTTTTGCGTTTACCATCTTCTGGACGTATGTATGGTTCTCACAATTCATGTTGATTTACTATGCACACATACCTGAAGAGACTGTTTATTTCATGGAGCGATGGAAAGGTCATTATGCTCCGGTTTTCTATATCAATTTGATTCTCAACTTTTTCCTTCCTTTCTTGATTTTAATGACAAGGGATTCGAAGAGACACTCAAGAATATTGAAAGTGATATGTCCAATTGTGGTATTCGGACATTGGCTAGATTTTTATTTAATGGTTACTCCTGGAACGCTTGGTAACAATGGTTCCTTTGGTTTCCTTGAAATAGGTTTGATATTGGTTTACTTCAGCGCATTCTTATATGTAGTTCTTGGCTCGCTGGCTAAAGCTCCATTGTTTGCTAAGAATCATCCAATGTTACAAGAAAGTTTACATCATCATATTTAAGTAGGAGATAGGTTATGCTTAATTTAATAATAGTAGTTGCAGTCATTCTTGTTCTAGCGGTCTTGGTGACCGTGTTTAGAGTGACCAATCTGGTAGATGTAGTTAAACCTAAGAAGGATGATGCAGATGCCAATGTCCCTTCTGGGAACACAGCTCAAGGAGTGCTAATGGTTCTTTTCTTGGTAGTAGGAGTGATTGGCTTTTTCTACTACTCTAAAACAGAATTTGATACTTATAATTTACCTATCACTTCAGAACATGGTCACATAACTGAGCGCTTGTTTTGGATCACGATGGTTATTACTGTTTTTGTATTCATCGTTACTCAAATATTCTTATTCGGTTTTTCATTCAAATACAGATACAAAAAGGAAAATAAAGCACACTTCTATCCACACAATAACAAACTTGAAATGATCTGGACGATTGTTCCTGCTGTTGTTTTGGCATGGCTGATCATTTCTGGTTTAAAAGAGTGGAGTAAGATTACTGGTCCGGCACCCGAAGGCTCTGAGATTGTAGAAGTGATGGGATATCAATTTGCATGGGCATTTAGATATCCGGGAAAAGACGGCAATTTAGGTGATGTAGACTTCAGAAAAATTGACGCGATCAATCAAATGGGTCTTGATCTCAGTGACCGAAGAGGTCATGATGATTTTATGCCTACACAACTGGTTATCCCTAAAGGGAAACCTGTGCTGCTAAAAATACGAGGAAGAGATGTGATTCATAGTGTTTATAATCCACATTTCAGAATGCAAATGAATGCAGTTCCAGGAATGCCAACTCAGTTTTGGTTTGTGCCAACTGTTTCCACTGCTGAAATGCGTGAACAAACTGGGAATCCTGACTTTAACTATGAACTTGTCTGCAACAAAATTTGTGGAAAGAGTCATTTTGGAATGAAAGGGATCATTACTGTTCTTGAACAAGACGAATACGATTCATGGTACAAGGAGCAGCAAGAGAATACCTGGCTGAAGCAAAACCCTGACTACCTGGCTCAAGTACCTAACGACCTAAAGGAAGCAGCAATCATCGCTTCCGGAATTGAAATTATTGAGGATGAAGTAAACAGTTCTGCTCAAGGCAGTTCTAAATAAAGAATAAGATGTCGGTAACAGATATACAACTACAACAAGATACGGCAGGACATGATGATCACCATGATGATCACGAGCATGCACAGAGTTTCGTAACCAAGTATATTTTTTCAACTGATCATAAGACAATTGCTAAGCAATTCTTGATCACCGGTATTTTCTGGGCATTGTTGGGCGGAATACTTTCAGTGATATTCCGACTTCAGCTTGGATTTCCTGAAATGCAGTTGGAGTGGTTGCGACCATTTCTTGGTCAATGGATTACTCCAGAAGGACAATTAGACCAGGAGTTTTACCTGGCACTGGTAACGATGCACGGAACGATCATGGTGTTCTTTGTATTGACTGCTGGTTTAAGTGGTACTTTCTCCAATTTCTTGATTCCATTACAATGTGGTGCTAGAGATATGGCATCAGGCTTTATGAACATGCTTTCGTACTGGTTCTTTTTCTTGTCCAGTGTTGTCATGTTTGTTTCAATGTTCATTGAAACAGGACCTGCAAGTGGTGGATGGACGATTTACCCGCCTTTGAGTGCCTTACCTCAGGCCATGTCAGGTTCTGGGTTGGGAATGACACTCTGGTTGGTTTCTATGGCACTTTTCATTGTCTCTACACTACTGGGTGGAATTAACTACATAACTACTGTAATCAACCTTAGGACTGAGGGTATGTCCTTTTCAAGGCTTCCTCTAACAATCTGGGCATTTTTCATTACTGCTGTATTAGGATTGCTTTCATTTCCAGTACTTTTTTCAGCTGCCCTATTGTTGATTTTTGATAGATCACTAGGTACGAGTTTCTACCTTTCCGATATCTACATTGCTGGTGAAGCCCTTCCACACTTAGGTGGTAGTCCGATTCTTTTCCAGCATTTGTTTTGGTTCCTTGGACACCCGGAGGTTTACATTGTGATCCTGCCAGCACTTGGAATTACATCTGAAATTATTTCTACGAATTCACGTAAGCCGATCTTTGGCTACAAAGCGATGATTGGATCTATGCTGGGAATTGGATTCCTATCATTCATTGTGTGGGCACACCACATGTTCATTACAGGAATGAATCCTTTCTTAGGCTCTATATTCACAATATTGACATTGATTATTGCTGTTCCATCAGCTATCAAGGCATTTAATTATATCACAACACTATGGAAGGGGAATATCATTTTCACTCCTGCCATGTTGTTTTCAATTGGTCTGGTTTCATTCTTCATTTCGGGAGGGGTAACTGGTCTATTCCTTGGAAATTCAGTTCTAGATATAAATCTACATGACACCTATTTTGTAGTAGCTCACTTTCATCTTGTAATGGGAAGTGCTGCATTCTTTGGCATGCTTGCCGGTGTATATCACTGGTTCCCTAAGATGTTTGGCAGAATGATGAATGATAAACTTGGAAAACTACATTTTTGGTTGTCGTTTGTCGGGATATACATGGTATTCTTCCCAATGCACTATATCGGAATTGCTGGCTTCCCGAGAAGGTACTATGCTTTTACTTCTTTTGATACTTTCAGCGGATTTGCTGACCTAAATGCACTAGTTAGTATAGCGGCGATATTGACATTGGGAGCCCAGTTCATTTTCCTTTTCAATTTCTTCTACAGTATTTTCAGAGGGAAACTTGCTCCCGCAAATCCATGGAAATCCAACACACTTGAGTGGACAACTCCAAGATTCCCTGAGCATGGGAACTGGCCAGGAGCGATTCCTAAAGTTTACCGATGGGCTTATGATTACAGTAAGCCAGGAGCGAAGGATGATTTCATCCCTCAAACCGTACCATATTCACATACTCCGGAATCCAATTTGGATCATGAAAACGAAGAAGCGAAGAACGAAGATCTTACCGGAGTTGAAAAAAGTGAATGATTAGAAAAGACCTTTTTTTTAAAATAAACGCGATAACCCTGGGATCAGTACTTGTACTGATCCTTGTTGGTTCTATCGTTCGCAGTATGGGAGCAGGCATGGGATGTCCTGATTGGCCGAAGTGTTTCGGGAGTTACGTGCCGCCTACTTCTCCCGATCAATTGCCCGAAGATTACCTGGAAACATTTAAGCAATTAAGGCTTGCCAAAAACGAACGTTTGGCTGCTATGCTCACTTCACTTGGATATGGTAATCTTGGAAATCAAATTCTTAATGATCCGGCTATTCAGACTGAACATGAATTTAGCGTGACCAAAGCCTGGATCGAGTATGTCAATCGTTTGGTAGGCGTGGTGATTGGTTTGCTCGTTTTCCTCAATATGATATCGGCCTTTTCTATCAAGAATAATAAATGGGTGCCTGTTGTTGGCATTTTCATTTTCGTACTCACTGGATTTCAGGGGTGGGTTGGCTCTCTGGTAGTTTCTACGAATTTGTTGAAATGGTTCATCACATTCCACATGCTTCTTGCATTACTAATCGTTGCACTTCTGATTTGGATGCAGGTGAGAGCAAGAGAAATGGTATTGGTTGGAAACAAGGCTTTGTTTTTTGTTGTATTGGGCTCGTTTCTTTTTTTCATCCCACAAATCTTACTTGGAACTGAAGTGAGACATGTTGTTGACGGTTTTCTTGTCAATGAACCGGATCGATCTGTATGGATGGGAAACCTTACCCTGGTTTTTCTTTTCCATCGGTCGTATTCATGGATCATTTTAATGAGTTCTATCGCTATTTTCTTCCTTGTTCGAAAGTGGGAAATTGAGGAATTAAAACAATCTTCAGCCTTGTTGGTTGGTCTTGTAATTGCGACTGGTGTCGCTGGAGTGGTTATGACAAACTTTAGCTTTCCATTTTGGACTCAACCCATTCATTTATTGTTGGCATCTGGTATTTTCAGCGTGCTTTTTTACTTAATTTTACGACTCAAAATTTCCAGTTGAGCACCTCAATTCAACATATAACTCTTGATCGATCGCAGAAGCTAAAAGCATTTTACGAATTACTTAAACCACGGCTTTCGTTTCTGGTTGTTTTCTCGTCAGGGTTTGGATTTTTACTAGCAAACCAAACGTCTGTTAACTGGATAAATCTCATTGGATTTTTGATGGGAGGGTTTCTTATTTCGGGGAGCTCTGTTACGATTAATCAAATTGCTGAAAAGCAATATGACGCGGTAATGAACAGGACAAAGAACAGACCGATTCCTTCCAATAAGGTTTCAAGTAATGAAGCGTTTTGGTTTAGCATGTTTACTGGAATTATGGGGGTGCTATTACTCATGATCACTACTAATCCTATGACAGTTGGATTGTCCGTGGCTTCATTAGTTCTTTATGCATTTGTATACACACCTTTGAAAAGAGTAGGGCCTATTGCTGTGTTTATAGGAGCAATTCCAGGTGCTTTACCGCCATTAATCGGATGGTCAGCAGCGACTGGAACACTTGGATATGAAGCGTTGATCATTTTTGGTATTCAATTTATCTGGCAGTTTCCGCATTTTTGGGCGATTGCCTGGGTCTCTGATGATGACTATAAAAAAGCTGGTTTTAAGTTGTTACCAGGTGGTGGAACAAAAGATTTAAACACGGCAATAAACATTATGATCTATACCTTGTTTTTATTGCCGCTAGGGCTTTTGCCATCCTATTTTGGACTAACTGGTTTGACTAGTGGAGTAGTAGCAACAATATGTGGGACATTATTTCTAGCCCAAACTTTTAGCTTAATGAAGGATACCTCAAATCAAAAAGCCAAAAGGATAATGTTTGGGTCCTTTGTTTATTTACCTATTGTTCAAATTACATTTTTATTAGATAAGCTATGACAGGTGAAGTTGTTTTGAAAAAAGGTATTCGCGCAATGCATCCACAAAAATTTGGATTGTGGTTGTTCCTCATTTCAGTGGTAATGATCTTCATTTCATTATCAAGTGCCTATGTTGTTAAGAAGAGCGTTGGAGATTGGGTATATATTGATTTCCCCCAGATGTTCAATATCACATCTGTGATAATAATCCTTAGTAGTATTAGTATGCACTATGCATATCTATCTGCTAAAAGAAATAATATCAAAAGCATTCGTATTGGTTTAGCGATTACAGGAGTATTGGCTGTTTTATTTGTTATTGGTCAACTTCAAGCCTGGGGCGAACTGGTTGAAAGTGGGTTCCATTTTGTTGGAAACCCGGCAAGTTCGTTTGTTTATGTTTTCTCAGGATTACATATCGCTCACCTTTTTGGAGCGCTCGTTTTTCTTGGAGTTGTTCTTACCAACTCGTTTCAATACAAAGTTCATTCAAAGAGCATGTTAAGAATAGAAATGTGTACTACTTTCTGGCATTTTCTTGGTGGACTTTGGTTGTATTTATACTTATTTTTGGTCCTCAATAACTAACCTAAAAAATCCGATATACATGGCTGATAGTGCTGTTTTAGTAGAAGAAGGAAAAAAGAACTTATGGAGTGGTGGAGTTTCACCTTTCAAGGCAAGTTATGGAAAGGTAATGATGTGGTTTTTCCTCCTTTCCGATGCATTTACCTTCTCTGCACTTTTGATTACATATGGCATGATTCGTTTCACGCATCCTTCATATGAAGGGGCAGTTTCGGATTTTAAGTTTTCACAAGAATATTGGCCAATCCCTGAAAAGGTATTTGAGGCATTCCCAGGAATGCATTCACTAGGTATTGAAAGTGCTCCACTGGTTTTTGTAGGTTTAATGACCTTTATATTGATTGCTAGTAGTGTTACGATGGTACTTGCAGTTGAGGCGGGGGAAAGAATGGACAAAAAGGGAGTTGAAAAATGGATGTTGTGGACCATTATTGGTGGTCTTACTTTTTTAGGATGTCAAGCATGGGAATGGACACACTTCATTCATGGATCGGATATTTCAATGAATGCGGTAGGTAACTTCATAACAGGGGCGGGATTAAGCTCCAATCAATATGGGCCACCTAATTTTGCAGCGCTCTTTTTCTTTATTACGGGATTTCATGGATTTCACGTGCTGAGTGGAGTGTTCATTAATTTCATCATATTCTACCAGGCTACGGTTGGTATCCTTGAGCGAAGAGGACACTATGAAATGGTCGAGAAGGTTGGTTTGTACTGGCACTTTGTAGACTTGGTATGGGTCTTTGTATTCACCTTTTTCTATTTGGTATAATTAAAAATATTAGCGCTAACGACAATGGATAATCCACAAGTAGAGGTACAACCACTCAATAGAGAGAAAGTAAGACACTTCATAAAGGTGATGATTTACCTAGCCATTATTACGGCATTGGAGTTTTTGATTGCCTTCACTGTTCCCCATGATTATAAATGGGTTAGAATTGTAATTTTCGTTGTGATGACGATTGTAAAGGCCTATTACATTGTTGCTGAGTTTATGCACCTCGGTCATGAGAAGCGGTCCCTTAAAATGTCGATTGTGTTACCCATGTTATTCGTGGTGTTCCTGGTCTTCATTTTGATCTTCCAGGGTAGTGCTATTTATGATGCTCTTTACTGAGATCCTTGGCTAACAAAGGACTAAAACGTCTCGCATTTTTTGTGATATTTCTGATACCTGTAACGTGGTATCTTTTTCTTCAAATTTTTGGTAGTAATAAGTTTGCGCTAGATTCTGTCGTACCAATTGCTGAAGAATGTGGCAAAATCGATGAAATATCGGTACTATACAAAGGAGATTCATCGGCGACTGAACTAACGAATTATTTATCTCGTGTAATCTATCAAACACAAGCTAAAGAGATCCCTTTGGTTTACAACCAATCCAGTCTATTCGAATGCCTTCAGGTAACAAAGGAGTTTGTTTTAGCGAACAAAGATGGAATTTGGGGTGTTTATAATTTGGATCGAGAAGGAGTTGATCAGTTGTTAACTGAACTTGATATTCTAATCATTCAAAATTCGTATGGAAAAGGAACTAGCAGGTAATAGAAAATATCTGGCTGTAATCTATGGGGTTTCAATCCTGATTCCTGTCGTTGTTGCTTTCTTGATCCTTTTTCCTGGCAAACTTTCCTTTACTGGTTCATGGGTGTATGCTTTACCTGGGATTCATGCAGCAGTTAATTCAATTACAGCAATCATTTTAATACTTGCTTTGATGGCAATAAAAAAAGGAAATGTAAAACTTCATAGGGCACTAATGTTCTCTGCATTGTTCATGGGTGTTTTGTTCCTGGTTTCATATATTATTTACCATTCAAGCGTTGAATCGGTGAAATTCGGTGACATGGATCATGATGGTGTAGTGAGTGATACTGAAAAGTTCGAGGCTGGATTGAGCAGAATGGTGTATTTAATTGTTTTGGCAAGTCATATTCTTTTTTCGATAGCTGTTGTTCCATTTGTTTTAATGGCATTTTACTATGCATTGACAGATCAAATAGTCAAGCACAGAAAAATGGTAAAATATACTTTTCCGGTGTGGTTGTATGTCTCTATAACTGGTGTTATTGTTTATTTTATGATAGAGCCATACTACCTTTGAGTCGTGAAAAAGGTACTTCTCATATATCTTTCTTTTTTGATTCCATTCCTCAACTGGGCGCAATGCGCGATGTGTAGAACACAGATCAAAAACAATGTGAGTCATGGTGAAACAGAACTAGCTGCAAGTTTAAACACTGGTATCCTTTTTCTCTTTTTTACTCCGTACATCGCTGTAGGAGTAGTTGCATTTTTATGGTTTCGGTATAGCAAAAAGAATGAGCGAAAAATCGGTTTTGTCGGGCATATTAAACGCTAAGTGTCCGCGCTGTAAGGAGGGGGATTTGTTCACGCATGGAATGTTTAATCTCAAGAAGGTAGCTTCCATGCATGAAAAATGTTCGAATTGCAACCTTCAGTATGAGAAACAACCTGGTAATTTTTACGGGGCAATGTATGTTAGCTATGGATTTTCTACTGGAATATTTCTTATTACGGCCTTCATTCTTTATCACTTCTTTAATGATCCTTCAATTGAAGTTTACCTGATTGCCATTCTAGCTGTTGCATTACTTCTATTTCCGATAAATTTTCGATTCTCCAGGATTGTTTTCTTGTATATCATTTGGAAAACCAGCTGATTAGGCGTTAATAAGGAGCGATTATTGTATCTTCAAAACTCATGAAATTGAAGGCCTCTCTGATTCTGATCCTGGTGGGTATCGCTGGAATTGTCATCAATCACCTCGTCATTGATTGGGATGCTATCATAATTGAAAATGTAAATTCACATTTAGATCAGTTAATAAAAGATCAGAAGACGGACCTGATAAACTGGTCAAGTGGGCAGGATTCGAATTCGGATTTTAGGAAACGATCATTTTGCGATGATTCCCTGGTAAGATGGAATGATAACTATGGCTGGTTCAACTTTTCAATAGAGAAGGATCTTACCATTGTTGAAGACCAAAATGGAGTTTTTCTGGTTCAAAGATTCAATAGCAGTGAGACTTGTTATTCGATATCTGTATTTCCAATTATTAATCGGTATACGATTACTAATAACTACCTGAAAACCAGCAAGAACAAGTTACTTGCTGAAAGTGTTTTTTATGTTTCAAATACTGATGGTGAGGTAAAATACCAGGATCATTTTTACTATGATATAGTTAGGTCTCCATCGAAGGCACTTGATGTTTTTTTATGCCTGCTGGTCATCACTGTTTCAATCATAATTATGTGGAATGGATTATCGATCAATTTTCTGTCTACACTTGCCATAGTTTTTATAGCAAGGTTCGTTACGTTGTATTTCGATCTTATGGAATCTCTTATCCGGTTTCCGCTCTTTGATCCGCTATATTATACATGGTCATTTTGGAATCCCACACTCGGTGATCTTTTTCTTAATTGCTTGTTAGTTTTTCTGATCACTTTAAAGTGGTCCAGAAAATTCAGGTTCATGAATGAATGGCCTACAGGGAAGTCTTTGTTCTTAATTGCAGGTTTGAGCCAACTTTTGAATGTATCCATATTTTGGATTTTATGGAGGATTTTAACGAACTCTCAAATTTCCCTTGATGTGGGTCAGACAATTGAGTTCGGTTACCTGCGCGGGTTTTCCTATTTATGCGTTATTCTACTAATCGGATCTTCATTCCTGTGTTCATTTAGGTTAGTAGGATTTATGAGAAGTTCTCATCCTTCCAAAGCCTTCTACGCGTTTTTGTTTGGAACTTCTCTGTTATTCGGGATTGTCTCCTTTACATCTATCCTTGTTGCCATCATATTCTCAGCTGCCATAATTATCACCAGTAAACTCGACTGGAGCAGTCGACTGAAAGAATTTGGCTATGAGAATCTACAATTTGCATTGATCATAAGTGTTATTGCCTCTGGCATCCTTTCATATAGTGTTTACAAATTTTATGAGAAATCAGAACTTGATGAAAAGATGAAATTTGCCAACCACTTGCTAATTAGGAAAGATGTGTTAGGAGAGTTCTATCTCCATCAAATGATGATCGAAATGGAAAACGATGATGATGTAGCTGCTAGTGAACAGCTGCTAAACCCATATTTTGATAAGTATGCGATTGAATTCATTGCTAATGATTCGAGCGCTACGTTTGAGCAATATGCATCAATGATGACCAGAGATCGGTTATCGGATTATGATGGGATCTACCTAATCGACGATGGTTCGGAATTCATATATCTCTGTGATTTGGGTAGTTCTATCTTAAGTCTAGATCTAAAGAAGCGTGTTCCAACATCGGTATTTCCTGCACTGTTAACAGACAATAAATACGATGTGCCAACTGATAATTTTGATTATGCTGTATTTAAGCATGGAGACGTGCTTTTTCAACGGAGCAAGTTTGGGCAAGGAGAGTGGCCGGAATTAGAAGACTTTGATGATCCCTCTTTATATGATGAAGGTCTTGAACAGAATGGTCGGCATTACTACGGGGTGAAAACGGCGGATGATAGAACCATTCTGATTATTAGTAGGAAGTACAGTTTAAGCATGCAACTTTCTAATTTTTCATTCTTCTTTCTGATTTCACTTTTTTTTCTTGGCTCAATAGTCCTATTGAGTTCAATCAATTTCGAAAAAGCAAGATTGAATTTTACAGGTAAGATTCAATTGTATTTGGGGCTTGCTTTTATTATTCCGCTTTTTACTGCTGGATTTGCTCTCTTAAATTCTTTAAATAAATCATATAAAGAAGAAATCAACCGAAGTTATCTAAAACGTTCATTGTACATCTCTGAATTGCTGAGTGATGAAGTTAGCGATGCTGCCGGTGAGATTTCTTCGCAGACGTTGGCAGAAGCTAGAGATTTTATTCAAGCTGACCTGAGCCTTTATGATGCTCAAGGTAAGCTGGTATCCACAAGTCAACGTGAAATATTTGACCTTGGCCTACAAAGTGACCTTATTAATCCAATTGTTTTCAAAGAGCTCGTGGAGAAGGAAAATTTAAGCATGATTGCGGACGAAGCAATTGGAGGACTGGAGTACAAAGTGAGCTATGCCAGCATCAACAATGATGCAAATGAAATAGCAGGCTTTATAGCCATGCCATTTTTTGATTCAAAAAATCACTTAAAAAGACAGCAACTCGAAGTATTTGGAAGCCTCGTCAGCATCTTCGGGCTCATTTTTATAATAGCCATTTTATTTGGAAGTCTAATCCTGAATAACCTGATGAAACCACTCCGTATGGTTGCGGATAAAATCAGTCATATCACGCTTCAAGAGGAGAATAAACCAATTCTTTACGAATCATCTGACGAGATCGGTTCTCTTGTAAGAGATTATAACCTTATGTTGGTGAAGCTTGAACAAAGTAAGAGTGCCCTTGCAAGAAGTCAGAAAGAGGTTGCCTGGAAAGAAATTGCCAGGCAAGTAGCTCATGAAATCAAGAATCCGTTAACACCGATGCAACTAAAAATTCAACAGTTGCTAAGGAAACATGAAGAAGGATCTAAGGATCACGAAACGCTTTCTTCTTTGTTAATCCAGGTTGATACATTGAGTCAAATCGCTGGTTCGTTTTCTGCTTTTGCGGAGATGCCTGCCCCGGACAATACTACATTGGATTTCAGCAAATTGATCCGCCAAGTAGTGGGCCTTTACCATTCCGATGACGTTCAAATACATACCGAAATACAAGACGCTGTGATGATCTACGCAGATAAGGATATTTTTCAGAGGATCTTGAATAATGTTGTCTTGAACGCTATCCAATCTGTTGAGAATAAGGAAGCAAACATTGACGTTAGACTTTCAAGTAAGGCCGATAAATGCGAATTGATTGTTAAGGACAATGGTAAAGGGATCAAAGAGGAGTTGAAGGATAAGATATTCCTGAATTATTTTAGTACGAAATCTTCTGGCAGTGGCATAGGATTGGCCTTAGCCAAAAAAGGAATTGAGAATGCGGGCGGCAATATTTGGTTTGATTCTAGTGAAAATGAAGGAACAACCTTTTTTATCACAATGCCGCTGGCTACTGGTTAGCCTGATCTCATTTACTTTTCATTCTGGTTTTTCACAAAACTTGGTTTGTAGGACAATTCCTACAAATCAGGACGTTTTGCTAGACACTGTAGCTATTGAACCATCTTCTGTTTCATCCATTCATGACTTTCTGTACGATGAGGAATTAAGGACTATTCGGGTACATTTTGATGGCGATTCCGCGAGGGTATGTTATCGTCTTATTTCTAAGTTGCTTACAGATGAAATTAAGAATAGGGACATTGCATTGTATGATGATTCAAACATTGGAAAAAAAGTTACACCCAATTCAATTCCCTTAGAAAAGGAAGAATTGTTTGATTTTGAAGGAATTGAGAAATATGGAGCAATAACTCGAGGTGTCTCATTTGGCAACCGCCAAAGTGTGTTTGTTAATTCAACTTTGAATCTACAAATGAATGGTCAAGTAGCTGATAATCTGTATGTTTCTGCGGTCATAACAGATCAAAATATTCCGTATCAGCCTGAAGGAAATACGCAACAAATAAGGGATTTTGATAATGTATTTATTAAACTATATAATGATGACATTGCGATTACAGCTGGCGATATATTACTGAATAACCATGTCCAGGGAGATTATTTCTTGAAGTATCATAAGAATGTGCAAGGACTTCAAGTTTCTTATGCTGATACCAATGGCAAGTGGGAATCCAAAACAAGTATATCTGGGGCTGTTTCCAAGGGAAAATTCGCTTCGACCCTGTTACCTGCTATCGAGGGCTTGAACGGACCTTATAAATTGAGAGGACCTAATGGCGAGCGGTTTATTATAGTCTTAGCTGACTCTGAGCGTGTGTTTTTAGACGGGAAGTTGATGGAAAGAGGGTTCAATAGGGATTATATTATTGATTACAACCTGGGTGAAATTTCGTTTAACAATCACATTATTGTTACCCAGTTTTCAAGGATTCGTGTTGATTTTGAATATTCCGAGCAGGTATATTCAAGATCAAATATTTCCGTGTCTCAAAGCCTGGAAAAGGATAATGTAAGGGTTTATTCGGGATTCTATAGAGAACGAGATAATCCTAACTCAAATTTTGGCTTCACTCCTGATGAGAACGATTTAAACCAACTTCGTTCAATTGGTGATCGCACAGACCAGGCATTCATCGGAGGTATTGATTCAATCACCTTTGATGAAAATCGAATACTTTATAGAAAGGTAGATACACTTGATTTAGATGGAAATGCACAGGAGATCTTTGTGAGCTCAACCAACCCCAATGAAGCACTTTTTGCTGCAACATTTTCTGATGTTGGACAGGGAAATGGCGACTACCTTCTTTTAGAAAACACCTCAAATGGAAGGGTATATGAATGGATTTCTCCACAGAATGGAATTAGCCGGGGACGATACCGTCCTGGAGTTTTTGTTCCGTTGCCTAACAGTAGACAAATGATCAATTTTGGAACAGAGGTTAAAGTAAATGATCATGAGACTGTTTTTTCTGAGGGAGCTTTTTCGAATACAGATCGAAATCTCTTTTCAAGCATTGATGATTCGGATAACTCCGGATTTGGATATTATGGTGGGATAAGATCAGAGGGGAGGGGCTCTTTTCTTCGCAACTATAGCTGGTCTTCTTCATTAGAAATCGAATATGATACCAGAAATTTCTCATTTATTGACAGGTATAGGGCTATTGAATTTGATCGGAATTGGGATTTGCGTGTAGATACCATTGGCAATGTTTCCGATCTTATACTGTTTGGAAAAACCACTTTGGAAAAAGATCAGCATAATCAAATCAGCTACCAGGTTAACAGTCGAGAGCGAGATGGAGTCATGAATGGTCTTCAGCAACGACTGCTGTTAAGTCAGGAAATTGGATCAATAAGGCTTAACTCATCTCATGGTTTGCTAAATGGAAGCCAAGGTGACTTTGATTCCAGGTGGTTGGAATCTACGTCTGACCTAAGCTTGAAAAAATTCAAGATTATCCCAGGGTACATTTTTGAAATCAATGAAAATGAATTCAAGCAAGCAGACAGCGTGATCAGCACTCGAATGCATTATAGGTCTCATGAATTTTACTTAATGAACGGTGATTCATCATCAAGCCAATACCGAATTTCATATAATCTGAGAGAAGATAAATTACCCGTTAATGGAATCATGGAAGGATTCCTGACCTCAAGGAACCTGAAATTAAATTACTCGAAAACCGGGAATAGAAACTCATGGGTTGCCGATCTAAACTACAGAACTACGGATGATAAATTGGCACTAAATACAGGGGAAGAAGAAATCATTTCGGGTAGGCTCAATTGGTTAGGTAATTATTTGAAGCGAAGTATCACACATAATTTTTCCTTGTCCACAGGAAACAGTCGCGAATTGAAACGAGAATTTGTTTACCTATCCGTTGTTACTGGCGAGGGTACTCATACATGGAGGGATCAAAATGGGGATGGGATTCAGGATTTGAATGAGTTTTTCGAAGCAATCAATCCTGATGAACGGAATTATGTGAAAATCTTTACGCCAACAGACGAATACCTCACTTCCTTTCAGACCTTCTATATCCACACTATGGATTTTCGCTTGCCTTTTTCCTGGAGACAACATGGAGGTTTTAAGTCTTTTGCTTCTAAGTTTTCAGCAAATGTTAATTTGAATGTCAACTACAGAACAACCTCCGATAGCTACAATGATCGTTTGAACCCTTTCTCAATAAAGCTGGATGAAACTTCATTGCTCTCTGTCCAAGACCTAAAACGGTACACGCTTTTCTTTAATAGGAACAGGAGAGGATTTGCCGGGGACTTCTCTTTCAGGACTTCAGACAACAAGCAACTATTGACTCAGGGATTTGAGTTAAAAGAGCGACAAGATTGGATAACTAATTTCAAAATCGATTTAAGTACTGAGTATACATTTAGAATGACATCCATATTTAGTGACCTTGCCAATCAGTCCGATTTTTTGGATAGCAGAAATTTGCGGATTCTCACAGATTCATATGAACCTCAGCTTATTTGGCAGCCTACAAGTTCGCTACGTCTGATCGGGAAATATGAACGAGAAAACAAACGGAACGATTTTCTGGAAACCTCTCAGGAGAGCTCACTAATTCAACGATACTCAGGAGAGTTAGCGTGGAATCAAACAGGTAAAGGATCTTTAAGAGGCTCATTTTCATGGGTAAATATTGACTTTTCTGGAGATGAAAATACGTATTTAGCCTATCTGCTTTTAGACGCGCTTCAGCCCGGGACTAACCAGACATGGCAGATAAACTGGCAACAAAAGATGTCAAAAGGAATGCAACTTTCATTGCTTTATAACGGAAGGAAATCCGAAGATTCGAAAGCTATTCATACCGGGAATGTTCAGGTGACAGCCTATTTTTAAAGGATTAAGGCACAATGAGCTTCGGTTCTCTTAGCATTAAAACATTCTACATTATTTTTATGTTGTGCAAGTAATTCTCAACTAAACTTTAAATCAATGGAAATAAATGAAATTTTAGAAAGACTTAATGAAGGAAACAAACGATTTGTATCGGATCAACTAAATGGCGAATTGCAGGATGGTTCAAGAAGAGATTCACTAACAGGTGGGCAGCAACCCTTTGCCATTATTCTAAGCTGTGCGGACAGCCGTGTTGTACCGGAATTAGCCTTTGATACTGGTTTAGGAGAATTGTTTATAGTGCGAGTTGCTGGAAATATTGCAAATACCTCATCTATTGCCAGTATAGAATATGCAGTGGCACATCTTGGCTCTAAAGTAATTGTTGTCCTTGGTCACGAAAGCTGTGGCGCTGTAACAGCAGCTGTTAATGGAGGAGATAATGGATATAACTTAAATCACCTTCTAAGTCATGTGACGCCTGCAATTGCAGCATCTTCAGACAATGCCTCCATCGCAGACGTTGTTAAGAAGAATGCGGAACTTACAGCGGAAGAGTTAAAGAGCCGTTCTGATATTATCCGAAATGCTGTTGATTCCGGAAACGTTAAGATTCAACCAGCCTATTACCATTTGGGTAGTGGCGAGGTTGAAATGTTAGGTTAGATAAAATTTGAAGATATTGAGCTGTTTAGGTCAACATGCTGACGCTAAACAGCTCAATTTTTTTGTCCCTCCCTCGCAACTCAAATTTACCTTTGCTGGCTATAGAATAGTCATCACCTACATTCATCTCAACCAAAAGCTCTTCGGAGATAAGTAAATCAGATTGTAATTCATTACACAGACTTTGGATTCTCGCGGTGGTGTTGAGAACGTCACCGGTAAATAGTATCTCCTTTTTTATGCGACCAACCTCACCAGAGGTGATCTCACCCCAATGTAACCCCGCTTTAAATTCCGGTACTAGTCCAAAATTTTCTATGTAATGTTCTTTGTGCTGTTCAAGCCTTTTTGCTATTTCGAAATAACATTTCAAGCAGTTGTTATTTGAAATTCCAAGATGGTGCTTCCACGATATAACAATCTCATCTCCAACGTATTGATATATTTCTCCGTCCGTATCTATGATTGCGTCTGT
>JANQST010000251.1 GCA_028279155.1 Cyclobacteriaceae bacterium | reverse complement strand
TTCCGCAATGCTGATTTGATACTATGGTAGCTTACCGTAACCAAAACAAGCGCGCATACTGTGATTCCTGCAATTAGAAAAATCATAACACTCAATTCTGTTCGGTAGGCAAAAGACTGTAGCCAGTTTTTTCCTAGAAGATAAGCGAGTGGCCAGGCGATCAAGTTTGATATAACCACCAGAATGAACACATGTCGGTTGAGTAGCATCAAAATTTGAATGATGTTCGCACCCAAAACTTTTCTTATACCAATTTCCTTGGTTCGTTGATCCATAATCATCAAAACCATTCCAAGAATTCCAATCGAACAAATGACAAGTGCCAGTGTAGTGAGAACATTTAGCACCTGTTTTAGCCGGTCTTCGCTTTGATACTGCTCTTCAAAATTCTCCTCAAGAAAAAATGAATTAAAGGGGTGAACAGGATCAATGCTTTCCCATTGCTTTTCAATGAATTCAAGTGCTGAGTCCAATCCATTTCTGTTTATACGAACGGCTATGAAGTGATTATTTGGTCGATATACGATTGCCAAAGGACCAATTGGTTCATGTAAATCTAGAAAGTGGAAATCCTCCAATACGCCCACGACTCTGGATTCAGAACCAGAGATTCTCATTCTTTTTCCGATTGGATCGTCCCAGCCAAATTCCCTAACGGCTGTTTCATTGACCAAAATTGCTGAAACAGTATCGCTTGCATTGGCGCCAACCTCAAACCCGTGACCATTTACAACTGTTAGTCCTAATGTTTCTACAATCGCTTCTTCTCCAGCATACAATGGCAAAAAGATATTTTCATCGGGGGCCATGCCTTCAGCCCAGGCATTCTGATTTCCCATCATCGACGCGTTGCCCGGGGCGCCCATGATGGAGGAAGTATAGAGAACGGATGGATGTCCTTCAAATCGTTTTCTGTTTTCCGTGGATTTTGCCCATAAGGATTGATCATCCATTTCTACGAACAAGAGCGCGTCATCTCCATAGCCAAGATACCTGTTATGCAAATAATCCATTTGGTCCTGCACAAGAAATGTCCCTACTATAAGGATGATCGCAATACAAAACTGAAATACCATGAGGAAGTGCATTCCTGATCTTTTGTGATTTGCATCATCTGGTTTGTCCAGTTGCGAAGAACGAATTGCGGGAAGAACGTTGGTTACGAAAAACACTAATCCTAGCAGACCTATCAAATAAAGTACCCATTGCAAGCTGAATTCAGACAATCGTATGTTGAGACCTAAGGTGTCATTAGCAATGGGTGCTACAATAACGAAAAATAAGGTAGCCAGTAGAGTCGCAAGGATCAACAGCATTCCTGATTGGACAAAATAGCGTTGGAACAATTGCCCTTTACTCGATCCCAGTACTTTCCGAATGGCTGCTTCTTTGGAAACTTTTACAAAAACCGCTGAAGTTAGATTGATGAAATTGATACAAGCTATGGTCAATATGAGCAATCCGATTCCTAGTAGCACATAGACAGTCTCACGATTCCCCCTGGTTCCTAATTGATACTTGGAAGAAGAATCGAAATGTATATCACCAATGTTGATAAGGTCATATTCCGTATCATTGTAAAATATGCCTTCTAACTCAGGGGCTTTTCCATTGATTTCCTTAAGAACTTCCGCTACATCAGCTCCTGCCTTCAGCTTAAGATAAGTGAATAACCATCTGAGATCTGCACTTTCAGATTCTGAGATGACAACATCGGCATAAAGATGCGAGGGCTTAGTCGTAGTAAAAACCCCAGTCACCAGGTAACTGGAAGTATCCACTTCAATTAGCTGCCCTATAGGGTCAATGTCATCAAAATATTTTTTGGCATACTCCTCAGAAAGAATTGCTTGATAGGGGCTTTCCAACATTCCTTCGGTGCTTCCACTCTGAATGTTTAAATCGGTAAACTCAACAAATGGTCCATTGCTGATTGCCACTATTTTCTCAAAGAAATTCTGATCTCCTGCTTTAACTCGTGTAACCTGTATCTTCTTTTTGAAAAACATCACGTCTTCTATCTGGGAAGATCTATTCTTAATGTCTTTAACCGTCTGATGATGGCTAATCGCCCACTTTGGAGACTGATCTGATATTTGCTTCAGTTCTAGTCGATAGATCCGATCAGATTCTGAGAACTGATCGTAGGAGAATTCTTTGAAGACGAACATTAGGATGAGCAGCGAGACGGAAAGTCCGAATGCCATTCCTGTGATACTAATTCCAGAGACGATTCCTTCTCTACGAATATTCCGAAAAGCGCTTACCAAGAAATTCTTAAACATGATTCAATCTTTTTTTGTGAAAAAAAGATTGAATCACATAAAAGAAAATGATTTTGTGACTAAGTGTTGAATTTGGGATCAATGAGGTCCCACTCTGAAGTGGAAGTTATTCAGGGCATAATTCAGGAAGATCCATGCCAGTATAGTTAGATAGCTGGGATCTAGTAGAGTAAGAATTGGTTAAGATACTCTCCCCTGGCCCCTCTCTTTTAAGAGAGGGGAAAGAATTGCGATAGCAATTCAGGGGTGAGTTTTAAGTATCCATCAAGGATCTACCTCCCCCCATTGTTTGCACCTTAGCAAGATCCATATTGAACACATCAAGTATTTTTAACACGTAGCAACTTTATCGTTCGAACGTAGTAGTTATATCAAAATCATACATGAAGAGTAAATTCGTTTTTTTCTCCCTCCTAATTACCGTTTCATTAGATAGCATTGCGCAGAACGTCCATAGGATTGCGTGCAATGGCGATTTGGTAAAAATGGATAGCGTCCTTCAATACGAAGACCTACACATACCTGATAATCGTGGCAGAACATTGCTGCATTGGGCTGTTGGATGTAATCAAAAAGAGGTATTCGATAATTTGATCGAACGAGGCATTGAGATCAATAGAGAAGACAAGTACGGCTTTACAGCGCTTTATGTGGCCGTCCAGTACAATAGAGATTCTTTGCTCAACGAGCTTATCCTCTTACAAGAAAATGAAGATTGGAAGAACCGGCAAGGTGCCTCGCTCCTCGAACGTGCCATTTTGAATCAAAACCTATCGCAGGTTCAACGATTGGTAGAAAGTGGAATCGATATTGAAATACGCAATAAAAGGGGGAGCAGCCCGCTTGAGATATCCCAGAGAATTGAAGCTAATGAAATTTCTGAGTGGTTAATCTCCAAGGGAGCCGACGAGTCCAATGTCAGAACCTTCACAATGAAAGGTGAATACATGGGACAACCTCTCCCTGGGCTCGAACGAACAGTATTTGCTCCAAACTTCATTTCTACCGAGGAATATGAATTTGGATCCGTTTTTAGTGCTGATGGTACTGAATTTTACTATGCCATCGAAAAGAATAACGGCCCAATTATTCGGTATTCCAAACGTACGGATGGTGTTTGGAGCCTGCCCGAAACGATACTTTCGCATGAGGAGTACGGATACAACGACCCCTTTCTTTCTCCAGATGAAGACAGGCTGTATTTCATTTCAAAAAGAGGGCTGAACGGTGTGAGTGCCAAAGAGGATCATGACATCTGGTACGTTGTAAAGGAAGGTGAGGGATGGTCTGAACCGATCAATGCCGGGGACAATATCAATTCCGGAGACAATGAATATTATATCTCATTCACAGAAAAGGGTACCATGTACTTTGCTTCAAATGTTAATGCACCCGAAGAGCGAAAGGGGCATGACCATGACATCTACTATTCCACTTTTGTCAATGGTGAGTTTCAGGAGGCCGTCCGTTTGGAAGATTCCATCAATACGGAAAACTACGAAGCTGATGTCTTTGTTGCCCCAGACGAGTCCTACCTGATATTCTGCTCAACCCGTCCCGAAGGTCTGGGTAGAGGAGATCTGTACATCAGTTATAAAAACGATGATGGTAGCTGGACCCAGGCGAAGAATATGGGTACTTCAGTAAACTCGGAACACCACGAGCTTTGCCCCTTCGTCACTGCCGACGGTAAGTATTTGTTCTATACCAGCAACCAGGAAATTTATTGGATAAGCACAGAGATTATTGAGCAGCTTCGTAGGTAGTGTAGGTTAACAAAGGGTTGAATTAGAAAAGACGATTCTTGATAAAACTTGTCAATAATCCTGTACACAACGCACAGCATTATAAAAATCTTTGCCTCCACGCCAACGCTGGAGTTTCACCCATCGGGCATTGACTTTCCAATCGTAGGCAGCCCCCTCATCAATCTCATCAATAGACCAATAAACGGTTGGCTTTTTAACATTAAATTGACTTTTATTGGTACCACCAAAACTGGTACTTTTCAAGTGCGCTCCAGCTGAAGCAACACCACCATAATGAAAAGCCAGCAAGTACCACTCGTTGTCAGAAGGTAAATGCCAACCTTCCGGACAAGCATTTTTGGCATCTCCCCATCTATATAATCTACCGTACAACTTGCAATCCGCATCAGCATCCCTGGCACATTCAGAATCCACCATCTCATAATTAAGGTCCTCTGCCATCCATGTCAATACCTGCTGGGCATCATCAAAAACGATCTCGTACGTAACTGGTCTTCTTTCTTTAAATGTCCCATATTCATCCTGGTCGATTACCACTGGTTCAGAAGAGGTGATTGTATACGTTACCGTTTCGTAGGTCTGTCCATCACGAACGTCTACAAAAGAGCCTTTGATCTGGGCCTCTGATTGAAAGGAAACAGCTATTAATACCGCGATTGAGATGATTTCCTTTTTTATACCAGAAGCTCTAATTACTTGATAAGCCGAATTTTTCTGAAGAAGTTCTCTAATCATGACGATCACTTTCTTGATATTGATTTCAATCGTTTAGTTAATGCTAAATACTAACTTGAATACAAAACTGTTCGCATCTCAAATGTAGCTACGAGTCAATTAGATTGAAGGTGAGTTTTTGTCACAAATGGCAAAGTACTCTCTAATCAACCTGACGTTGAAAGAATTAAAGTCAAGTCTGCCTAAAAGTACTTTGTCAGGATAAACAGGTCAGTTATTGTGAATATCAATGAAAATGAAGTTATAGTTACCGGGAGCATGAGAAGTACGACTTGAAACTAAAGTGTGGCAAAGAATTCATTGGCATAAAGGATCGGATTTTGAAGTTGAAAAAGTTAATTTGAGAGATCTATATAGCCCATTAGTAAAATGAATGAAAAGAAAGGAGCATTTCGATTCACATACTTCACAAACAAGTATGAAGAAACGTGCGATTTCTATTTGAAGCAACTCGAGCTAAATTGTGAGATATCATGGGATAGAAGTGAGAATGATAAAGGCGCACTATTCTATGCCGGAGTTGGTCTGATAGAAGTACTTCATTTACCTGACAAAGAAGAATTCTATAACGCGGGATTAGATTACAGAAAACCAGAAGGGGCCTTTATGGTTATCCAGGTATGGAAGATAGATGAACTCTTTAAAAAATATAAAGACAAGAGCATCCCTTTCAAACAGGAAATTACGAACCAATCATGGGGGCATAGAAGTTTTTCAGTAACCGACCCAAACGGGGTTGTGCTTTTCTTCTATGAAGAACTTGATTAAAACGAATTCCAAGACAACAATTCAGCGGAGAGAAGAGATATTCTGATTCCAATACACAAGGAATTTAGAGATTTCCCTGACCATCCAGTTTCAACATCCAATAGCTGTCACCTGTAGTTGACACATCACTGATAAATCCCCCGAGGAGTATGGCTCCTTCTGAAGTGACTTGCACAGACTTTGCCAGATCATGACTGGTATCTCCATGGGACTTTTCCCAAACCAGGTTTCCTGAAACATCAAGCTTAACCAACCACATATCCCAGTCCCCAAAATTTTCACTAATGTCTCCATCGACAGATTGAGTATATCCAGCCACGAGGTAGTCACCATCGAAGGTTTGTTGCACATCATAAGCCGTTTCACCGAAGGTTCCTCCTAGTGTATTTTGCCACTGCAGTGTACCTGCATCATCAATTTTTACTACCCAATAGTCCTGGTTGCCGTGTTGGCCAACTACATCGCCATCGGTGGAGTACGTTCGCCCTGCTAGTACAAATCCATTGTCCATGGTTGCAGCAATCGCATTGCCTGAATCCTGTCCAGTACCACCGTACGTTTTTTGCCACTGAAGAGTACCAGCTGCATCTATTTTTACAACCCATACATCGTAATTTCCCTTGAAGCCGGTTACATCCCCGTCGGAAGAATTTGTCGAGCCAACAATCACATAGCCTCCATCTGCTGCGGGAGCTAACTCTTGGGCGGTATCGAATTCCGATCCACCATACGTCTCCTCCCATTCCAGGTCACCGGCTGCATCCATTTTTACTACCCAATAGTCGTGATTTCCATTGCTAGACGAAACATCGCCATCCAAGGATGCAGTGTAGCCGGTAGCGATATAGCCGCCATCTGAAGTCTGCATGATGGAGCTAAATGATTCCCCCAGGGATCCACCAAAGGTGGACTCCCATTCAATAGTACCTAAGCTGCTTACTTTGATGGCCCAGGCATCCAGGGTTCCCTTATTTTCCGAAACATCTCCGTCAGACGAGTACGATGAGCCGGCGATGATGTACCCTCCATCAGATGTCAGGTTGAGCGCATACCCATTGTCCTGCAAAGATCCACCAAGTGACTTTTCCCAGATCAAATCCCCTGCGTTGTCCAGCTTAATCAACCATACATCGTCGGAACCGTGATTTCCTGAGACATGCCCATCAGTTGAATTAGCAGTGCCAACGATGATGTAGTCTCCTTCGATAGTTTCTAAGAATGTCTCTGCACGATCCAGCCCTAAACCACCTTTCACAGAAGAGAAAGAACTAAATCCTCCAGAGATTTCAATTGGAATGTCGTTGGTGCTGTCATCAATAAATATTGAAATCAATGAAGCCCTTCCGCTCGCAAGATTGTAATCAATGTTAATCTCATAATGATCTTTTGGTTGGGTGTCGGAGATCGTTGCACTCAAGGTTCGCTCTTCCGGACTGCCATCAGATTTTGTGAATGTTAAGCTCACCTCAACCTGTAAATCCTCACCTGCCGGAAAGTAACCGCTACGGGTTTCATCTTTTCCAAATGTGAGTGAACCTGAAGTAGCCGTTACAGTTGTTTCCCAGTCGGTGAAATCTGCCTGAACCTCATCGCTGTAGGTTAGGGATACCTTCACATTGCCAAGCTCCGCAGTTACAGTTACTGTGGTGACCTCCTCTTTTTCGATGACAAAGTTTTCGGAAGTGCCCTCATAGTAGGGAGCATCAAACCCTGGAGTGCTTGTGTCACCAAAGGAAGTGATCAAATAATACTCTCCGCTTGGTAAAGGAATCTCCGATGGGGCATCGGCAAATCGGTTGAAACTTAAAATAACATTGTCACCCGTATCGTAAATGGTCACATCAAAATCATCTGTACTGACCGTGGCGGTTCTTCCGCTACGTACAGAAATATCAAGACCCAGATCCAGTGTAAGAAACCCGATTTCAGGCTGAGGCTGAGAGGCGTCATCATCCTTACAGGAACTCAACAAGAAGAAACATAGGATGGTAAACAGTGCGAGTTTGGTGACTTTCATGTGTGAAGTGGTGTAAGTGTCGAATACTAAGATGCACCATTCAACAATATCGTTCAATAAATTCATTAAAAAATGATATTTCTAATCGATGAACTCCTACTATTTATAGTTAAGAAGCAAAATTGGATGATGGATGTATTGACTAGCAACCATGGTATTCTTTTGACCTCATGTAAGAAATCAATGATTTCTGAAACTAAAATCTTAATCACAGTTCAGAAGAGGAATGCAACAAAATAATCGTACACACACGCTTTCAGACGGAAGGAAAATGGGGTTTATGGAATATGGAGATCCCAATGGATTTCCAATTTTTGCTTTTCATGGCACGCCTGGTTCACGCGTTTGGTTCAAAGAAGATGATGAAACGATAAAGATCAATGGGATTCGATTCATTACAGTTGACCGACCGGGGTTTGGTAATAGTGATCAAAAGCAAGGAAGGACATTTGTTCAGTTCTGCGATGATGTCCGTGAGCTGTCTCAATCATTAAATCTTGACAAGTTTTCGGCAATGGGAGTTTCAGGCGGAGGAGCCTATGCGGCGGCATGTGGATATTCCCTATCAGATGTTGTTCATAAAGTTGGAATCGTTTCTACAGTGAATGAATTCGAAAAAGGAAAACCGCCCAAAGCAATGGCTACACCAAATCGTGTTGCTTTTATGCTCTCAAGAAGATTTCCACGGCTTATTAAATACGCCCTGAATCAACAAAAGAAATTGATTGAAACCAACCCTGATAAATACATTAGCTCAATAGGCAAAAACACCAAACACCTGTGTGAATCAGATCGGGCGGTTCTTGCTGTGAAGAGGAATGCAGAAGCAGTGATGATCCAAATGAAAGAGGCGTTCAAAAATGGGGTGAGCGGAACCATCAGTGAAATGAGGTTATATCTAAATGAATGGGGATTTGATTGCAGTAAAATAAATGTCCCTGTTGAACTCTGGCACGGAACGGACGATACCTTGGCGCCAATAGGCTCTGGTCAGGCCCTCGCCAGGAAAATCCCGAACTGTAATGAGCATTACGTGGAGGGGAAGGGGCATTTCCTGGTTGACGAAGCAGACGTATGGAAAGAAATTCTTGATTCCCTGAAAGGATAGGTTAAGACTCAAATTCATAAGTTTTCCCTGTTACTTTACCCCTATCCTTCTCTAGAGGATGCGAGGAATTGAGTAGCAATTCGTTGAGTAAAACAATACCTGTCTTTCCCCTAAATTTGAAAGAAACAAGATGGCCAACAATCAGCTGATCATAGACGAAAGACAAACAGACCTTGGAAATTTCATGGTCGGCCGCTTATTGCCGTTTAGGAAAAAGCGGCAAGTCGGACCATTCACATTTATTGATCATATGGGTCCTGCTACCTTCGGTAATGGTGCCTACCTGGATGTTAACCAACACCCGCACATCGGTCTCTCGACACTCACCTACCTGTATGAAGGAGAAGTCGAACATCGAGACAGTATGGGGACCGTGCAAACCGTGAAGCCCGGAGATATCGGATTCATGACAGCAGGAAAAGGTGTCACACATACCGAAAGAACGCCAAAGGAAAGAAGAAACTCAGGGCTGTTTTCGATGCATGGATACCAGGTTTGGGTAGCATTGCCACGGGAAATTGAAGACATGGATCCAAGATTTGATTACTTCCCGAGCGAAGATATCCCAGCTTGGAATTCGGATGATGTGTCTATCAAGTTGCTTGCTGGTGAGGCCTTCGGCCGGTCTGCCCCTTTGAAAGGGTACTCACCACTCTTCATGGTAGATATTTTAAGTGACAAGAGAACGACGCTTGATCTTCGAGGACAACTTATCGGCGAAGTAGCTTTTGTTATCGTAAAAGGAGCGATCCTGGCTAAAGACCAACACGTTCAATCCGGGCAAATGCTGATAAGTAAAACAGACGAACAATGTGAAATTTGTTTGGAAGAAAATACCCAAATACTGCTGTTTGGAGGAGAGCCGCTCTCCCATGAGCCTTTCATGATGTGGAATTTTGTTTCGTCAGATAAAGAAAAACTGAAGCAGGCCAAGCTGGATTGGGAAAACAGAAACTTCCCGAAAGTTCCCGGAGATAATACTTACATCCCTTTTCCTGCAATGAAGAAACTATGAAGTGAGTACTATTTCAAATGCAGTACCACTCCCACAGAAGGAAAATGAAAATCTATTCCGTATAGCCTTTGGTAGAGATAGCCGCCACTAAAGGCAACCTCATTGGTTCTGGCTCTAAACGGTCGATACTCTATCATCGCTGAAAACTCTTCTCTTGGGTATCCATCGCCGGAAGCCCGGTATGTAAGGTATGGCATGAATTTGTCTGAGGTGGAAACATACAACTCCGTTGCGAACTCAAAATGGGTTTGTTCAATCTCTACTTCATGCGAAATCCCGGCCCCAACCAGCCACCGCACATTTCTAAGATTGACCAAATTGAGTTGAAGTATCTGCCAATCTATTGTAGTGAATCCTCCAGAGACATCATTCACGTTCATTCTTCTCAATTGACTTGAAAATAAGCCCCAATTCCCCCGTATCATCTGCCTGTCGAAATAGTTGACGTTTCCGAAGTTCAAACCGCCGGCTAGTTTAAACTCGCCACTGATCCGCCAATCTTCAACATCAGCATTTTGAAGCTGATTAAACTGAGCGGTGGAGAAGCTTCCAAATATTACCTCGGTAAAAAGGTCAGCAAAGACTTCAATAAAAAACCAATCTACGTCACCGGAATATGAGCTGCCCCCATCCGAAGATGAGCTGCTTCCGTTTTTATAGGCCGAAGCCCTCGATTTTACATCCCTAACCTGGCCAGAGGCACAAAAGATAAATAGAACAAAAATGGTGGTGGTGAATATTCTTTTCATGGGAAAAGTGTTTTACTAACCTTTTCCAATTACTATGCCATACTATTTCAATTGTTAAGTTCAGATACAACATAGAGTGCAATGTTTCATGCTGATTCGCGTTAACATCAGACCTATGCCTAAACTCATCCTGTTTCCGCTCCTATTGATTCAAGTAGGATTTGCCCAAACACTTACCCACCAAGAGAAAAATCAGACAGTACACACAATTGCTGACTTGCTTAACAAAAAGTATGTGCTAATCGATTCGGGTAAACTAATGAGCAAGAAAATCCTCATCAACCTCACAAATGGCGATTACGATTCCATTTCTGGTCATGAGGCATTTGCTAATCAACTCAACGCAGATATCCGGTCTGTTTATCACGACCTACACATGGGTATTTACTTCAAGGACTCAATCAAAGGGAAAAAGCGTGCATTTTTAAACGATGTGAAGAATAGCACACGATTTGAATGGGAGGTGCTTGAGAACAACATAGGATACATCGACATTAATACATTCTTGTTCCATGACCCTAAGGGAAAACGAATAGTAAATCGTGCGCTAGAGGATTTGAGCAATGTGGACGCAATGGTATTGGACGTCAGGGACAATTATGGGGGAAACGGGAATATGGCTAGTTACCTTGTCGGACAGTTTTTACCACCTAAAACACAGATATCTAGCGTTTATAAGAGAAAAGGGTCCCAGATGAAACGGGTAAAAAGATATTTTTCCAAAGGCAAAATACAGCACTTACAGACTGCCACTGTTCCCATTTATGTGCTGATTAACGACCAAACGGCTTCAGCAGGAGAATCACTTGCATACGATCTGCAAGCCTTTAATCGAGCAACGATTATAGGCCAGACCAGTGCCGGGGCTGCCCATGCAAACATTGAGAAGTCCATCAACAAATCATTCATGATGTTACTCCCTCACGAGAAAAGCTTCAATAGCAAAACACAATCCGATTATGAATCTACGGGAGTTGTTCCAAATGTATCAACGGATTCTGAACAAGCACTTGAAGTCGCATTGGAGATGATCAAGTAGCTTCAATTTTCCTGGAATTGCAGTTTAAAAATCCACACCTACTTTGCAAATGGGAACATATTTAGCGGGAACGGTTTGTAAGTATTCTTCTGCTAGTTTTCTTGCTCCTTGATAATTCTTATATCGTTTCATCAGGTCAGATTCCCATTCGCTCACTAGTTTGTCAAAAGTTGACCCCAAAATATTGGAATACAGCTCAATCGATCCAATTTGTGAGGAGTAGGCAAACTCAAGGTACTTTTCAATACCAAATCGATTGATGAGATAGGTGAAAAAATCTTCACGCAGTACATACGATTGTATTCGACAATGAAGCAAATTATCATGCTGTTCTCTTAAGGTTCTCATGGGTATGTTGGTTCCTACATCGAACCAGTAACCGGCCAACACTTCCATTGGATATCCCTGTCGAGAAAATTCCTCCGTTTCCGGTTCCAGGTAGTATGAGATCGCCGATGCAAATCCCTCCTCAAAAAAAAGAACCCACCTGTTCAAGGTGTTTTTTCGAAAAGCATGAAGGTATTCGTGTAATAGTGGACCTGTGTAGCCATATTCATTGTATCTATATAGCTTAACCCGGCCCTGGTAATCCACGCCAGAGTTTGTTTTTATTTTTTTCACAGGATCGAAGGCATCCCCATAAAAGGCAACTATGATTTTCTTTTCAGGCATTCTTCTTTTGCCTATAAGGTTTCCAACTTCTATAAAAAGCTCTTCGGAATAATCCATAGTCTCTTCGACCTCTTCACGCTTTGTTGTTTCACTATTCCATAGGAAAACGAAGTGATCAGAATCCATTCTTTCTGCAAATCCCGAAAAGATCTCCCCTTTGGTTTGACTTTGAGAGAAAAAATAAAGCAGTAAGAAGATGAAGGTCAAAGCACTTTTCATGAGTAAGTGTGTTAGTAAACAGTATTACTCATACAAATATAAAAGTAATCAACTTATTTCCATGCAACTGAGGAACATTCCTTCGTCCAATCCAAAAAAGATCTATTTTCGTCAACAACTATTTCTACTGAAAATGAACCAAGGCATTTCCAATCAACAAGTAAGACCATTAAATGCGTTAATAGATCTCAGCATTTTTCTTACTGTAATGTTCCTGGTAAGAACTATTTACATTGATAGTATTGGTTTCTGGGGAAACGCACTTTTCAAGTCCATTTCAACTGTGGGGGTTGCAACGGCACTTTTATATTGGCGAAAGCAATCCTGGAAGGATCTCGGTCTCACGAAACCAGACAAATTCATAAAACTATTGGGAATTACTGGAATTGCTGTTGTAAGTGCAATTGTCTCCATCATGATTTTTGAAATATTTATTCGTGATCTTTTTTCACCTGAAAGTGAAAGTTCCAGCTCAGTATTCAACAATCTTGAAGGAAATATTTCACTCTTCTTTTCAATTATCCTCTTTGTCTGGATAGAGTCCTTTCTAGAAGAACTACAGGATAGAGGATTCTCACTGAATAGGTTCGAATCACTTTTCGCTAAAGTCCCTCTGTCAACAATACTAGCAGTTTTGTTTCAGGCTGCTATTTTTGGATTTCGACATACCTATGATCTATCGCCGAGATCGATTACTACTGGTTTAATCGGGTTAGTTTTTGGAATCGTTTACGTCTTATCCGGAAAAAACCTTTGGCCATTGATCATAGCGCATATTGTGCTAAATAGTATGTCAATGATAGAGAGGTTGTGATTTGGAGTAATTACGCGGATCAAATAAAAAAGGCGGTGAACCTCTTCACCGCCCCACATTAATTACCTAACAAAAACAAGGATTAACTACGTCAGGATAACTTCGATAATGCATAAGCCCCAACGGCCATCACAAGGTCTCTGACCGCCACATCCAGGTAGCTACCACTAAACAGTAACACTAAGGCGATGGCTACCAACCATCCAGCCACCACCAGGGCACCAATTTTAGGTTTGGTTAAAACCAGAACACCAGCAACAATTTCTATCACTCCAACGATCATCATAAATGTTCCTATATCAAAAGGAAGCATACCAGACATCCCTTCCGCATACTGACCCCAATTGGTCAGGATGTTTGTAAACTTGTCGAGCCCGGCAACGATGGGGACAAGCCCATAGGTATACTTCAATAGATCTTTGATTTCCATGGTCTAAGTTGTTTGGTTTAGGAAGTTTGGATAATGGAAACCGGATTTGGTTACAAATTCCTGTAACTTTTTGACAGTAATCCGCTCTAAAGGGAAAGAACAGCACGATGAAGGCAGTAAAAATTTCCGATTTTAAATACAGCAAGATTCCTGAAAATGAAGTGATCAGCCGAATTCTGTCCGGGGAAAAAGAATTGTACGAGATCCTGATGAGGCGAAACAATCAAAAGCTTTTTCGCGTGATCCGGGGTTATATGAGTGAGCAAAACGAGATTGAGGACATCATGCAGGATACCTATCTCATCGCCTACGAAAAACTCTGGCAATACAAGCAAAATGCGCAATTCTCCACGTGGCTGATTCGGATTGGTATCAACCAGGCCTTGGCCAGGATCAAGCAGAAAACGAAACTTAACACCACAGATATTGTGGCCATTTCAGAAAAGCCGACAATTGAACTGCAAGATGAAAAGCAGCCCGGACCTGCACATAAAATGATGAGGAAAGAAGCGAAAGAGATTTTGGAAAAAGCCATTGATAACCTGAATGATAAGTATCGAAGCGTCTACATCATGCGTGAGGTAGAAGAAATGTCAATCGCCGAAATCGCCGATTGTACGGATCTCTCTATTTCGAATGTGAAAGTTCGTCTTCATCGCGCCAAAAATATGATCAAGGAAAATCTTTATGAACTTTCCTACACCAATGAGCTCTTTGAATTTGGGTTCAGTAAGTGTGACAACCTTGTAGAAAGGGTACTAAGCAGTACCTAAACTATTCTGTCCTCAAACTCACAACCGGGTCTTTTAGCGCTGACCGCACAGACTGCCAGGATATGGTAACGATTCCAATCACCAATGCAGTTAATCCACCGATAACGAACCACGATGGTCCGATCTCCACACGATAAGCATAATTTGCTAACCACTCGTCTACCGCTAAATACGCCACCGGTATCGCGAGAACGAAAGCAAGCAAGATTGGCTTGGCAAAGTTTCCAGACAGCAATTTGGCAATATTGAAAACAGAAGCCCCGAGCACCCTTCTGATCCCGATTTCCTTTGTCTTCCTTTCTGCCGTGAAGACAGATAAACCGTACAGTCCCAGACAAGAGATGAACATGGCTAAAACGGTGAATATTAACACTGCCTTGGAGAGTATTCGTTCTTTTATCACAAGCTTTTCAAAGTTCTCATCAAGGAAGTAGTACGATGGAATCTCTTCCACTCCAAAACCATCCCAAATAGCCTGTACCTGGTCAATGACAGGCTGCGGGTTTCCGGAAAATTTAATGGTTAAGTTCCGCCCTTGTTTTTCGCTGTATCCCAAGGCTATAGGAGTGATTTCATTTTTTAAGCTCTCATAATTAAAATCACTAACAACTCCGATGATCTTATAAAATCCACCATTGAAGGTCTTTCCAATTGGATCATCGAACC
>JANQST010000247.1 GCA_028279155.1 Cyclobacteriaceae bacterium | reverse complement strand
GAATGGAGTACAACGAGAGGTAGAAGCCACACTGAGGAATTCATCAGGTACCACAGAAATTGTGGCAGCAAGTTCAGCGTTTGAAACTGAAGGTGCAGTGTTCTCCGAAGTTTCTGAAGAGTTACTTGGAAGTCTTGAGATTGAAGGAGGCGTGCAGGTTTCAGACCTATCGAACGGAAAATGGAAGGATGCGGGGCTTAAAGAAGGATTTATCATTACAAGAATTGATAAACAGACAATCAAAGAATTAGATGATTTTAGGAGTTTTCTCAACAGACCTGGATCAGATGGAATACTGATTGAAGGCATCTACCCGAATGGGGACAAGGCGTATTATGGGTTAGGGTTGTAAACTCGTTCCTTCAAAAGAAATTGAGTCCGTCAGAAATGGCGGACTTTTTTTATGGATAATTTCGTAGCATGTATGATGTGGCCATTGTCGGAGGAGGATTAGCAGGACTGGTCAATGCCATTCTCACAAAAAAGAAAGGGCATTCGGTTGTCCTATTTGAGGAGAAGGAATACCCGTTCCACCGCGTGTGTGGAGAGTATATCTCCAATGAAGTCATTCCATTCCTAAAATCTAATGACCTTTTTCCAGAGGAATTAAATCCCAGTGCAATCACCAAGTTTCGCCTTACTTCCACTTCTGGAAAAGTGCTTGCTATGGACCTTGATCTCGGGGGTTTTGGGATAAGCCGATATTCATTTGATCACTGGCTGGTAAAAAAAGCTTTAGCGCTTGGTGTTGAACTACATGAAAAAGAAAGAGTAAACGCCATCACATTTGAAAGTGACCATCATAAAATTGAGACCAGAAACGGCAACTATGAGTCCAAACTTGTGATTGGATCTTTTGGTAAAAAAGCCAGACTCGATAAAGACCTCAACAGGAATTTCGTACAAAAAAAATCTCCATACATCGGAGTGAAGTATCACATCAAAACGAACCTTGTAGCTGAGGATATTATTGAACTTCATAATTTTTCCAGAGGATATTGTGGAGTAAGCAAGGTCGAAAATGATATCTACAACTTATGCTACCTCTCTCACAGGAATAACCTTAGAAAGCACAAGGACATTCCTTCAATGGAGCAAGAGGTTGTTCACAAAAACCCTCTCTTGAGGCAACTATTTACTGAATCAGAGTTCCTCTTTCAGAAGCCAATCGTAATCAATGAGATTTCATTTGAAAAAAAAGAGCCCATTTTTAATCATATCTTAATGTCTGGAGATTCTGCCGGAATGATCACGCCACTTTGTGGGAATGGTATGGCCATGGCGATACATTCGGCCAAAATGTTAAGTGAAGTTGCGAATGAATTTCTGTTGGAACAAATCGATCGATCCCAAATGGAGAAGGCCTATGCTTCAGCCTGGAACACTACTTTTTCAGCAAGACACTGGGCGGGTAGAAAAATTCAAAACTTGTTTGGGTCATCAGCTTCTTCTGAGTTCGCAGTGGGATTGGGAAAAAGCTTTCGCCCTTTCGCAAAGTACCTCATGAGTAAGACGCATGGGCAGCCATTTTAGAAGAACCACAAGGTTAGAAAAAAGAGATTCAAACAAACAGCCGAAATGAAATTAAGTCGCATTGTAGATTTGAAGTTTGCTTCACTTTCATTCTTTCTTACCCTGAAATACCAATTGACAAAATAGAAAAGTACAGGTGCCATGAACAATAAAAAAGTAATGGTGTTTGCCAAGGAAGAATATGAATAAAAGAAATAGACAAAGCCAGCCATCGCCAGGGAAAACATAAGTGCTGTGAAATGAAACGTGCCTCTGATCCCTAACATTCTGCTAATTGTTTGATCCCCCCGTTTGCCATCTTCTTCATGTTGATATACTTGGGTCATTGGATATGATCCCAACAAAAGTGCTGAACTGAGCATTGCCGGGAGCTGAATTTCAGTGATCCAGATTTCTGATATCATGATCCGATTCAGCCCTATGTAACATGCAATGAATGTGAAATAGCCCTGGAAGATACCTGCTGCAAGCCAACCAGTGATCGGAAACTTTTTCAAACGAACAGTAGGGTGACTATAGGCCTTGGATACCAACCCATAAACAAAAATCAAAACCACAAATTCCAGGGAGATCAGGAATCCAAGGCCGAGGCCCAGGAGATCAAAAATCAATGATGTCCGGTAAAGTTCTTTTGAAACCGGAGGCGGCTTTTCCAAGCCGCCAATACTTTTTTCATCTTTATCAAAGTAAGAATTGTAACCATTGCTGGCTGGATAGATCAAAAGATGTAGAATAATGAAAATGAGTGTGAAGTTGAACCAATCAACTTCATTAGCTACTGCGCTTGCGAAAAGGAAAACAGGCAGGAGGAAAAAGGAGAAGGGTATTCGTAAATGAAGAAAAGTGGATCTTTTCATTATTCAAGTTTGGCAAACGAATCTTTTTATCATTTCATTTTGATTTTTACCATCTAAAGGGAAAAGTTGGTTAATATTAAGTAAGTCCATTCATATGTCCACATTTATTCATTCCATAGGTACTGCGTTACCTCCGTTCTCAGCGGAACAGGGAATCATTGCGGACTTTATGGTCAAACATTTGAAACTTAGCCCCGAAGAAGAGCGAGAGTTAAGAATCTTATATCGAGCGAGTGGCATACACAATCGATATTCTGTCCTTGAGGATTTTGGAAAAAACCTAAATGGAAGGAGTTTTTTCAGAGAAGATGCTCAGTTCCCCACTGCAAAGCCGCGAATGGATGTTTACCAAAAGCATGCACTTAGACTTGCAAGTGAAGCATCCAGGAATGCGCTGAATGAAGCAGGGACAGATAAGAATGCAATCTCACACCTCATAACAATCAGCTGTACAGGCATGTATGCGCCTGGTCTGGATATTGAATTGATTGAGGAGCTAGGACTTGAGACGAATACAAAAAGGACATCCATCAATTTCATGGGGTGTTATGCTTCCTTCAATGGATTAAAAATGGCTGATCAAATCCTTAGAGCCGATCCGGACTCAACTGTTCTGATGGTTTGCGTAGAACTGTGTAGTATTCATCTCCAGGAGAAAAAAGATGAACAAAACCTTTTGGCCAATGCAATTTTTGGAGATGGAGCGGCTGCACTTGTCTTAAATGCTAAACCCTCTGGTAAGTCTTTAAAGATTGAAAATTTTTATAGTGATTTGGCCTTATCAGGCAAAGAAGAAATGGGATGGTACATCGGTGATTATGGTTTTGAGATGAAGCTTTCACCTAAGGTTCCTGATGTAATTAAAGAAGGCATTGAAGAGTTGACCAACAATCTATTGGATCACATAGATCTGGAATTAGCTGATATTGAATTTTTTGCCATTCACCCGGGTGGTAAGCGAATTCTAGACGTGATCGAGGAAAAACTGAGCATTACAAAAGTCCAAAACAAATATGCCAGAGAGACACTTAGATCCTTCGGCAATATGTCTTCTCCCACAGTGTTGTTTGTCATAAAATCTATCATGGATCAGGTAAGTCCAAAAGATGATGGAAAGCACCTGCTCAGTTTTGCCTTCGGTCCTGGACTGACATTAGAAAGTGCCGTGCTTCAGGTGAAATGTGATGCTTGAAGAACGTTCTCAAGAGGTCGAAATAATGGATGATCTTGAGATCTCAGGCGATGTAGTCAACCAAACCCTTCGTGAGCTCAACACAATCAATAAATTTCTAGGTGGAAATCAAATCAGTGTTTCAGCTTTTAAAAAAATGTCAAAAGTAAGAGGAGATATTGTATTGGCAGATCTTGGTTGTGGAGGTGGTGACATTATGATAGAAATGGCAAAATGGGCGCGAAAGAAAAAGATGGATGTCAAGTTTGTAGGAATTGATGCAAACCCAAACATTGTTCATTTTGCTCAAACCAACTCAGCTCAGTTTCCAGAAATTCGATACGAGGCAGTTAATATATTAAGTGAAGAGTTTAAAAACCTTAAAGTTGATATCATCCACTGCTGTCTATTTGTGCATCACTTTACAAAAACAGAACTCATTCAACTTTTCAGGCAGTTTAAAGATCAGGCCAGGTTGGGAGTGATTATTAATGATTTGCACCGTCATCCGCTTGCCTATTGGAGCATTAAATTTTTGACCCGCTTATTCTCAAAATCTGCAATGGTCCGCAATGATGCATCAATTTCTGTGGCTCGTGGCTTCAAGAAAAAAGAGCTGACCTTAATTTTGAAAGAAGCTGGAATAACAGAATATCGGCTTACCTGGCAATGGGCATTTCGCTGGAAGTTAATTTTTTAGAATTCAATTTTAGATGACAGTCAATACAATCGTTCGTGAGGTACAACCATCGGAGTTAAACGAACTTCTTGAGATCGGAAGTTCCACATTTACCGATTCTTTTGGTGCATTGAACAACAAGGAAGATTTTGATCAGTATATGGAGAAAAGCTTCAGCCTTGCGAAAATCACAGAGGAGTATAATAACCCTGAATCTCATTTTTATTTTGCTTGCCAGGAGGAAACCCTGGTCGGCTACTTGAAATTAAATGAAGGAGAAGCTCAAACAGAAAAAGGCATGTATAATGCGTTGGAAATTGAACGTATCTATGTGCGATCCGGCCACCAGGGCAGCGGTATCGGTCAACTACTTTTCGATAAAGCACTTGAAGTGGCTCGGGAAAACAATTTTGAGCAAGTCTGGCTGGGTGTTTGGGATAGAAACAGTGATGCAATAAGATTCTATGAAAGAAACGGTTTTGAGAAATTCGCTACACATCCATTCAAGCTAGGCACTGATGACCAGACAGATATCCTAATGAAATTAGAACTGTAAGTTTATCTCCAGTCACCAAAAATTAAATTACCAGGAGAGTTGATGTCGTTTGATTTGAAGAAATTTCTGAGTCCGTTTATCATTTCATCCGCAGAAATCATTCCGTCATTGTTGGAATCAAGTTCTTCAAAACTTTGATCTGCATGTTCTTGTGAAATCTTATAGATGGTCAGCATATTGGCGTATTCGTCCTTGGAAATAAAATGATCCCGATTCATGTCGAACAGATCAAAAATGTGCCTGCTTGTTCGGTGTATGTAATATTCAAGCACACCATGGTTTCCACCCTCATAGAGCTGATCTCTAAAGAACTCAATCCAATCCCACAAAGTCAAGCTCAATTCAGGATTGTCAGCATCTGTCAGCAATTGAACAAAAAGGCGATGTGATTTTATTAAAATCAATTTTGCGGCCCTGGACTCCTCACCAAGGCCAACTTTTTCTATTATTCTCTTTCCAACATTTACAAAATCCTCTGGTTGTAAATGTCCATTCCTATCTATATCTAAGACGTTAAAAAAATGGTGGATTTTTCGCTTCTGGATTTCCGAAAGCATATGTTAAGGCAACTTATTAGTGGTAACTAACCTTTAACTTAATCCATTTTGAGAGGAAAGGCTAAGAAAGCCATTATAAAATTTTTCAAGGTCGATCCATTTCTTAGCTTTGCCGACTCAAAATTATCTCAACTACGATGACCAATAAGATCTCTCAAATTTTAGAAAAACTTGAAATTGAACCGGTAAACAAAGGTGCAGCCATTGGCAAACAATGGATTGACACTTCTGGTGAAACGATTTCATCATTCTCACCTGTTGATGGTGAGGAAATTGCCAAAGTCACCCTTGCTGACGAAGCGGCATACGAAAAAGTGATAGGTGCGGCCCAGGATGCATTCAAAGAGTGGCGTCTTCTTCCAGCACCACAGCGAGGAGAAATTGTCAGGCAATTTGGAAATGAGCTTAGAGCTTACAAGCAAGAGCTCGGAACGTTGGTTTCGTATGAGATGGGAAAATCTCTTCAGGAAGGATTGGGTGAAG
>JANQST010000231.1 GCA_028279155.1 Cyclobacteriaceae bacterium | reverse complement strand
AAGTCTGTTGAAAATTCGACACTTTATGATCTAGCCTCAGTCACCAAAGTGGTGGGGACGTTACCGGCCATAGCCCTCTTGATCGATCAGGGGAAAATTGAATTGGAAGATTCCATTGGAAAGCATTTACCAGATTTTGCCAACTCAAATAAATCTCATGTGACCATCAAGCAACTGCTTGCTCACAATGGCGGGATCCGATCCTACATCCCCTTTTGGAGGCGAACCATGAAAGGGGATCGATTGAATTCATTCTACTACAAGACCAAAGAGGATGAGAAAAACGATGTCCGATCCTACAACATCGAATATCATCCGAGCATGCGGGATTCCCTTAAAAGTTGGATCACAAAATCCGATTTAATAGGCAACCCAAAAAAATACAACTACAGTGACCTGGGATTTATGATTCTCCATATGCTGGTAGAAGAGGTATCCCAACAACCATTTGACCAGTTCCTCGAGGAGAATTTCTACAAACCGATGGGGCTGAACATCGGGTTTAACCCCATGTCAAAGGGGTATTCACTAACGGGTATTGCACCAACGGAATATGATCACCTTTTCAGAGATGATCAGGTCTGGGGCGAAGTTCATGATCGGAATGCGCTCATTTTTGGTGGTGTTGCAGGACATGCTGGCTTGTTTTCAAATGCTGGAGATCTGGCCAAGATGATGTACATGCTTTCAAATGGTGGATACTTCAACGGGAAGCAATACTTAAAACCAAAAACACTGGACTTGTTCAATTATCGATATTTCCGAAATAACCGTAGAGGCCTTGGATGGGATAAAAAGGATTGGCGAAGAGATGGGGCTTCTTACAAAGCCAGCGACTCAAGTTTTGGTCACACAGGATTTACAGGAACAATGGTGTGGGCTGATCCCAAAAAAGATTTGATATATGTTTTTCTGTCAAACAGAATTTACCCGGATTCGAAAAATGAGAAGCTAATGGAGCTAAACATCCGAACAAATATTCATGATGTAATCTATACGTCAATTATCAACGAATAATTCTTGACGAAACCAATTCGAATCAGATTGGGTTTATACCTTGCAAAGAGAACATCAAATTAAATGAAGGTAGGAATTGTTTGCTATCCCACCTATGGTGGAAGTGGAGTTGTAGCAACTGAGCTTGGAAAAGCACTGGCAGATAATGGTCATGATATTCATTTCATCACCTATTCGCAACCCACACGATTGGAATTCTTTGAATCAAATGTTCATTTTCATGAGGTGAGCGTAAACTCGTATCCGCTATTTCAGTACCCACCATATGAGCTGGCATTATCCAGTAAAATGGTAGATGTAGTCATCAAAGAACAGCTTGACTTATTGCATGTACACTATGCGGTCCCCCATGCCTCAGCGGCATTTATGGCGCAACAGATTTTGAAAGATCGTGGGTATGAGATTCCTTTCATAACGACACTTCATGGAACGGATATAACGATTGTTGGAAAGGATGCTGCGAACGAACCGGTTGTTACTTTTTCAATAAATCGATCAGACGGTGTGACTGCTGTTTCTGAGGATCTGAAAAGAGACACGCTGGAACATTTTGATATCACGACGGATATCCATGTGATTCCAAATTTCATTGACTTAAAGCGATTTAAGAAACATCCGAAGGACCATTTCAAAAAGGCAATATGTCCAAATGACGAAAAGCTCATCGTCCATACTTCAAACTTCAGGAAGGTAAAACGGGTGGACGATGTGTTAAAAATATTTTGCGAACTAAGAAAGGTTGTGCCATCCAAGTTGTTGTTGATCGGTGATGGCCCGGAGCGGAAAAAAATTGAGGGGGAAGCACAATCCATTTGTACAGAGGATATCCGTTTTCTTGGAAAATTAGAGGCAGTAGAAGAAGTACTTTCCGTAAGCGACTTGTTTCTCATGACTTCTGAGAAAGAGAGCTTTGGTTTGGCTGCTCTGGAAGCAATGGCCTGTGAGGTTCCTGTCATCTCGACCAACGCGGGTGGCTTACCTGAATTGAATGTGAATGGAGAATCGGGATTCGTTTGTGATGTAGGGGATATAGATGCCATGGTAGAAAAAGCCATTCACATTTTAGACAATGGAAATCTTCAGAAATTTAAAGAAGGAGCGTTAAGCAGGGCGAAGGAATTTGACATAGAAATTATACTTCCAAAATACGTTGACTACTATCAATCCGTTTTAAAGAAACATAAGAAATCAATAACACAATCTTTGTAAATAAAAATTGAATTTTGACATAATTTTGCATTAAGGGAATGCTATGGAATTAAAGAATAAACCTCACGCAAAAGGCACTAAGTCACTCTTCAAGAACAGGCTAATGGAGAGATTGACTCGGACACATATCGCTGTTCCATTGGTACTATTTTTTATTATAAGTACCGGCTTAATCATTTTTGGTTTCAACAAATCTTACATAAATGCTGTGAACACAGCACCAATATTTTTGGCAGGACTGCTTGCTTTCACTCTAGTGGAATACTTAATGCATAGGTTCCTGTTTCATTTGACCCCAACGACGGAAAAAAGAGAAAAATTCGCTTATATAGTTCATGGGGTTCACCATGACTATCCAAAGGATAAGGATCGCCTTGCGATGCCTATCCCATTAAGCATTACTTTGTCAACTTTGTTTTTCCTCTTGTTCAGACTAATCATGGGTAACTATGTTTTTGCATTTCTACCAGGTTTCCTGATCGGATATGCAACCTACCTTTGGGTTCATTACATGGTTCATGCTTTTCAACCTCCGAAGAATTTTTGGAAGGCATTGTGGGTACATCACGGGATACACCACTATAAGGATCAGGATCGTGCTTTTGGCGTTTCTTCGATGCTTTGGGACGTAATTTTTGGCACTATGCCAAAGAAGTAATTATTCTTCTTTCTTCTTTTTCTCTTCCTTGGCACGTCTATCTTCATGTGAGGCTGGCTCGAGAAATATCTTGAACATACTGTCCCTGGTGAAAGTGTAGAGATCAGTAACTAATGTAGCGAATATGGGCCTTCTACCTGGCATAGCGTGATTATTCAATGTTAAGTTAAATCAAAAATCAAAAAATCTCCCAGCTTTTTGGAATTTCGGGACCATCTCTTTTGTTTAAAGTTTGTTGAAATGTCTCATTTGTTATAACCATTATCTAGTAGCGTTGGTTATCTCAATGATTAAAGGACCATTCTGGTCTCATTCGTGAGACTTTTTAGTTAAGTTAACAGTATGATCGGCTATCGGTTCACAGAGTTTATTCCAGAGAAAGATCAGGAGAAAAGCGCCTTTGATAATCTGCTCAACATTTTTCTGCAGTTGATGGTTATCACTTCCGGAGATGTAAATGAGGCATTAAGCTGGTTGACCAACCTGGATCGTGAACATAATTTGACAAATCCGGAATACGGCATTGGAGATTTCATTGATGATTTGAAGAACAAAGGATACATCACGGATCAAAACGAGAAAGGAGAATTCAAGATCACCGCGAAGAGTGAACAGCAAATAAGAAAGAGCGCTCTTGAAGAGATTTTTGGGAAGTTGAAAAAGTCTGGCAAAGGGAATCACCGAACCAATTTTTCAGGAACAGGTGATGAGATAACCTCTGATTATCGGGAGTTTCAATTTGGAGATTCATTGGAGCAGATTGAAATGACGGAGAGCCTTCGAAATGCACAAATCAATCATGGATTAAATGATTTGATGCTTACAGAAGATGATCTGGAAATACGAGAGAAAGAATATAAGGCACAAACTTCGACTGTGCTAATGATCGATATCAGTCATTCCATGATCCTGTATGGCGAAGATCGGATTACCCCGGCGAAGAAAGTAGCGATGGCTTTGGCTGAATTGATCACCAAAAAGTACCCTAAAGACACGTTGGATATCCTAGTTTTTGGTAACGATGCCTGGCAGATTGAAATCAAGGACTTGCCTTATTTAAGCGTTGGTCCTTATCATACCAACACAGTCGCTGGATTGGAGTTGGCGATGGATCTTTTGAGAAGAAGAAAAAACAAGAACAAACAGATCTTCATGATCACCGATGGGAAGCCAACCTGTCTTAAGGAAGGTATCAAGTATTACAAGAATAGCTTTGGTCTTGATCCTAAGATTTTAAACAGGACCTTAAATCTTGCTGCTCAGTGCCGAAGAATAAATGTGCCGATAACAACGTTTATGATTGCTTCAGATCCTTACCTGCAAGAGTTTGTAAGGGAGTTCACCGAAGTGAACAATGGGAATGCATATTATAGCAGCCTTCAGGGTCTGGGCAACCTTATTTTTGAAGATTACAAGAGAAACAGAAGGAAGAACCTCTAATGGGATACGATACATTGAAAAGTGAAGAATTGTTGAAAATTTCTACGCTCGGAGAGCTTGTCAAAAGCGGCTATCAGTCAGAGCCGGTAAAGGAAGAATTGCGTCGAAACCTGATACGAAAGAAAAAAGCTGGTGAAGACATCTTTGAAGGAATCTGGGGTTATGAGGACACGGTGATTCCTGATGTCGAACGAGCTATACTTTCACGTCATAACATCAATTTTCTTGGCTTAAGAGGCCAGGCCAAGACTCGAATGGCCCGTATGATGATTGAATTGCTGGATGAATACATTCCTGTAGTTACTGACTCCCCACTGAACGACGATCCCGCAAACCCCATTTCAAGATTTGCTCGAGATTTAATTGCTGAAAAAGGGGATGACACACCAATTTCCTGGATGCATAGAAGCGAGCGTTATACAGAAAAACTTGCAACCCCAGATGTAACCATTGCTGATTTGATTGGTGATGTGGACCCAATCAAGGCAGCCTCGCTTAAACTCCCATATTCAGATGAGCGAGTAATCCACTTTGGATTGGTGCCAAGATCGCATAGAGGGATTTTTGTCATAAATGAACTTCCTGATCTTCAGGCGAGGATTCAAGTCGCTTTGTTTAACATTTTGCAGGAAGGAGATATCCAGATTCGAGGCTTTAAACTGAGGATGCCGCTAGACATTCAATTTGTTTTTACAGCGAACCCTGAAGATTATACAAATCGGGGCTCGATCATTACTCCGCTCAAAGACCGAATTGACAGTCAGATCATTACCCATTATCCCGACTCTATTGAGACTGGCAAAAAAATAACACAACAAGAGGCATCAATCAAAGAAGAACAATCAAGTGCAGTGCAGGTATTTGATCTTGCCAAAGATTTGATCGAGCAAATTGCGATCGAAGCAAGAGGCAGTGAATATGTGGATGAAAAAAGTGGAGTTTCTGCGAGGCTTACAATTTCCGGGTACGAAAACCTCATCAGCGCAGCAGAACGAAGAGTTTTGCAAAATGGAGACAGCAAAACAAGTGTTAGGATTACCGATTTTCAGGGAATGATTCCTTCGATAACCGGAAAGGTAGAATTGGTTTATGAAGGAGAGCAGGAGGGTGCAGGGATTGTTGCTAATAACCTGGTGGGTAAAGCACTTCGCACCCAGTTTGTCAATTATTTCCCAGACCCTGAAAAAGAGCGAAAGAAGGAGCGTGGAAATGCATATGAGCCAATCAAGGAGTGGTTTGAAAAGGGAAATATGGTCGATCTTATTTTTGATGCATCTGAGAAAGACTATCGAAAAGAACTAAAAAATATTCCAGGGTTGGAGAAGTTGGTAGATAAATATCAGAAAACTCCTCACGAGGATTTCAAATTTTTTTTAATGGAATTCGCGCTCTTTGGACTGGCCGAATACAGCCTCCTGAGTAAGCACCAGGTTGAAAAAGGAATGCAGTTCAAGGACCTTTTTAACAGCATGTTCTCCATGCCAGAACTCGACGAGGAAGATTAGTAACACGAATACACAGTGATGGAGTTGAAGCACATTCGGCGATTGATTTCAGAAGGCGAAAATGGATTTGTAGAATTCAAGAAAAAAGCCAATCACCCTGAAAAGATCATTCGTGAAGTGGTGGCTTTTGCAAATTCTAGTGGCGGTCATCTTTTCATTGGAGTTGCAGATGACAAGAAGATCGCTGGATTGAAATACCCTGAAGAAGAGGAATTTGTTCTTTCCAGGGCCATTCGTGAGTTATGTAATCCACAAATTGAATTTGAAGTTGAAACCAGAGAATTCAAGGACGATAAAAAGATCCTTCATTATCAAATTAAGGAGGGTGAAGAAAAACCCTATTTTGCTTTTCTAAAAAAAGAGCATCGATATGGGAAGGCATACATCCGGGTGAATGATCGCTCCATTCAAGCAAGCAAGGAAATGCGTACATTTTTAAAAGAAAGAAATAATTACGAAAAACCGCTTCCCTTCGAAGAAAGTACTGGCCATCTTTTTAAATTTCTTGAAAAAAATATGCACATCACCTTGTCGCAGTATTGTGAATTCAGCGGACTTAATAAAAGGCTTGCTTCTAACAAGTTAGTGAGTTTAGCTTTATCAGGAGCTTTAAAAATCGAACCCCGTGAAGGAGAAGACCTCTTTCTCCCAGTTCAATAATTGGGATTAAAAAAACCGGGATAAACCACACCTATTTTGAAATTGAATCTCTAATATTACGTTCGATCATTGAACTAATAACGGACCGCAGCGAATGGCTAAATCGAGCAGTCAAAGTAAAATTTTTGTACTAGACACCTCTGTAATTCTCTACTCACATGATTCAATCCTTCATTTCGCTGAACACGACGTTGGGCTTCCAATTACTGTGCTTGAAGAGCTGGATCAGTTTAAGAAAGGAAACGATAATAAAAACTACGAGGCACGAGAATTTATCCGTTTAATCGACAAGTTGGCTAAAGACCAAAGTCTTCAGGAGTGGATTCCTTTGAATGGAAAAACAAAAGGGAAGTTTAAAGTCATCATGGATGATAAGAGCCACATTGATGCGCAAATGGTGTTCAATGAGACGACCAATGATCATAGGATCCTGAATGCAGCACTTACAATCAAGCAGCAGGAACCTAAGCGGAAAGTAATCCTTGTTTCAAAAGATATCAATCTCCGATTGAAAGCAAAATCATTGGAACTGCATGCCGAGGATTATGAAACGGGGAAAATAAAAGATGTTAATGCGCTCGTTACGACCGGAAAGACAGAGTTGAACGACATTACTTCTGACGACATTGATATTCTATTCAAGAAGGGGTCAATTGATCGGAAAAAAGTGCTGAAGCGAAAAAAATTTCCAGCAAACAACTACTTCATTCTTAAAAGCGAAAAAAATTCGGTACTCGCTTATTACAATCCTGAGAATGATTTGGTTGAAAAGGTTGATAAACAAACCGTTTATGGGATAAAACCGAAGAATGCTGAGCAAACTTTTGCGATGCATGCCATGATGGACCCGTCCATCAAGCTGGTAAGCATAAATGGTGTGGCTGGAACTGGAAAAACACTTCTGGCTTTAGCTTCTGCGCTAGAACAGCGAAGAAATTTCAAGCAGATCTACCTCGCAAGACCTATAGTTCCATTGAGCAACAAGGACATTGGTTATTTACCTGGGGACATAAAATCAAAGCTCAATCCTTACATGGAGCCACTTTGGGATAACCTCAAGTTCATTCAACATCAGTTCAAAGAGAGTGACAAGGAGTTTACCCGGATCACCGATATGGTCAACCAGGAAAAACTAATGATTACACCTCTGGCTTATATAAGAGGAAGAAGTTTATCCAATATATTTTTCATTGTGGATGAAGCACAAAACCTGACTCCACACGAAGTGAAAACAATTATTACACGAGCAGGGGAAAATACTAAGATCATTTTTACCGGGGACATCAACCAGATTGACACGCCATATTTGGATTCTCAATCCAATGGACTTTCATATTTGATTGATCGGATAAAGGACCATCCAATGTTTGCTCATGTGATGCTTGAAAAAGGGGAAAGATCAGAACTGGCGAACCTTGCCAACGAATTGCTATAGCATAATTTATATTAGTAGAAACAAGAGCAAAACCCTGGAGTTAGGTGAATTCAACTAAATGGCAAAATTTTTGCTTATAATGGGTTTGTGAAAAAGCTTACCAAACTCAAATTCCTTCCATTTTTACTACTTTTCATTGGATTACTAGATCTTCATGCCACTCACATTCGAGGCGGTCAGATTTTATATGAAAAAATTAGTGCATTAACCTTCCAGTTAACATTTGTAGGATATCGGGATCAAGATGGAGTCCTATTTGGTCAAGGTGTATTTGACTTTGGAGATGGGACTATTTTTGGAGACGATGAGGATGAGGTTATTCCCTGGTCCAACACCAATATATCAGATTTAGGTAATGGAATCGAGAGATGGGAATTCACGCTTGTCCATACCTATCCCTCATCTGGAGTTTATGTACCATCCTATACGGAGGATTTTAGGACAGCAGATGTTCGAAATATGTCTAACTCCCTGGAAGCTCCATTTTATGTGGAGGCGATGGTTTTACTGGATCCGTTGATAAGCAATAGCTCCCCACAGAATTATGAATCACCGGATGTTTTGACTACTTCTAACACCCGCTTTATTTCAAATCTAATGATGTTTGATGAAGAAGGTGACAGTCTCAGTTACAGTCTGGTCGTTCCTAAAAACAGTCTTGAATCTGTAGTAGAAGATTATAGATTGCCCTCCGACCTGTCCTTTTACAATAACTGGATGGGTGATGAAAACCCTGAGTTTTCCATCAATCCAATTACCGGAAATCTGGAATGGGACACTCCAAATGTTCCTGGTCTTTATTCAATTGTGGTCAAATCAAATGAATGGAGAAAGATCAATGGATCGTATATTCAGGTTGGTTCTACTACAATCGATTATCTGGTAGAAGTACTTGAAATCCCTCCCGCATTTAGTCTTACTGTTCCGGATCCAACTTGCCAATCTGTCAACACGAATTATAATGATCAGATTACCATTGCGAATGATCAAAATTTAGGACTTTCAGTGACTATTTTCACAGAAAATGATGCATTTAGATTTGATGGCCTTACATCGAAGGAATGGAATGAATCCTCAAGAGTTTTTATAGATAGTGAAATAAACATTGATGTGGAGTTATTGGCAGAAGATGCTCAATCAAGCTTCAATTCCATTTATGTGAGAGTAACTGGCAAGCCTGATTTTGTCCCGGAATCCATTACAACAACAGCAGGCTTAGCGGTTGGCATAGGGTGTTCCGAAGATGATCTAATAGTTCTTGGTATGGAAGAAGAAAATGAATCTATATCATTGGCGGTTTCCAGCGATGGGGTTCAAATCAATTCTGACCAAAACAGATCATCACTACTTCTTATTCATGATTTGAATGGAAAGGAATTACATAAGTCTGAACAGATGCTGACGCAAGGGGATAATGTTGTAAAATTCACTTTTGAGCTATATCAGGTATACTTTATTCTGTTGGATTATAAAAAAGGTTCAATAACAGAAAAAGTTTTACTAACTAAATGATATCTTGGGACGTTTAAAGTCAGGCAATTAACTCAAATGATAAAACTCAATGACGTCAGTAAGTTCGTGGAGTCCAAGTACCAGCGAACTTTCATACTTAAAGGAATAAACTTAGAGATTGAGGAGGGAGAATTCGTTAGTATAATGGGTCCATCCGGATCAGGTAAATCAACCCTCCTAAACATAGTTGGAATGCTTGACCGCCCATCCGAAGGAGAATATTACTTCATGGATGAGCCGGTTCATAAGCTCAACGAAAGAAGGATCTCAAGAATACACAAAGAACACATCGGATTTATATTCCAGGCATATCACTTAATTGATGAACTCACAGTGTATGAGAACATCGAAACCCCATTGATCTATCGAGGGATAAAAGGAAAAGAAAGAGCAAGTATGATAGCGGAAATGCTCGATAAGTTCAGCATGGTAGCTAAGAAGGATCTATTTCCTGAGCAGCTTTCTGGTGGTCAACAGCAACTCGTAGGTGTGGTCAGAGCATTAATTGGAAAGCCTAAACTGCTACTGGCAGATGAGCCAACAGGAAACCTTCACTCAGGTCAGGGAGAAGAAGTGATGGACATATTGAAGCAGCTACATGAATCGGGAATGACGATTGTCCAGGTGACCCACAATGAAAAATTTGCTGAATATGGCACCAGGATAGTCAATCTGGAAGATGGACGTATCATGAAATAAATCTCAAATACTTAAAAAATTGAGGCTCTAGTACTAACTAGGGCCTTTTTTATTTTAAAATCAAGAATGCCGGTTTGAGTCAAAAAAATACGTACATTTGGATTAATTGAAGATTTTTTTTGACTTAAACAACTTAACCAATGGATATGCCGGAATACATTAACAACCTTGTCGCCTGGGTAGATGATCAACTTCACAGTGTAGTTGGGGCAGTAGTCGTCTTCGTTGTTGGATGGCTAGTTGCATTGTTAATCAGAAGAATTGTTCACGGCTTAATGAAGAGGACGGAATGGGACGAACGTTTGTTGGGAAATACAATCGTAGATACCAATAAATTCATTGCCAACTTCGTCTACTACATTCTAATGTTCATCATACTCCTGATTGTGCTTGAGATTTTAGGAGTAAGCTATATTCTCGATCCGATCAAGGGAATGTACCAGGGATTCATTGCCTTTATCCCTAAAATAATTTTCAGCTTAATCACCTTTTTCATCGGTTACATCATCGCAAAGTTTGTTTCAAATCTCATCAAGATGGCAGGGAGTCTTTTTGATAGGTTGGCGAACAAGATAGGATTCAAAGAAACAGACAAGCTGGTGTATTTCATTCAGCAAGTTGTATTTATCATCGTATTCATCCCATTCATGATTCAGGGACTTAATGCCCTGGAATTGGATGCCATTACCAATCCGGCGAACAATGTGCTGCATCAGATGCTGGATGCGGTTCCGAATATCATTGGGGCTATTTTGATCATTTCAATCTTTGCAATTGGAGGACGATTTATTACCTCGTTTGTAAAGGATCTTTTATCTAATCTCGGACTTGATAAATTCGCTGAAAAACTTCAACTACAAAATGCCATTGGTGATCAGAAACTGTCGAGTATAGTATCAAACATTCTTTTCTATTTCATGGTCTTTTTTGGTGTTATTTCCGGCGTGGAAATGCTTGGCTTAGAACGATTAGCGGAGGTTCTTCACACCATTTTGAATCTTTCAGGTAATGTTCTGTTTGGTCTGATTATTCTAGTGATGGGCAACTTCCTGGGATCGATTATCTACAACTCTATGAAATCCTCTAAGGACAATGCTTTTGTGGCGGGGATAGCGAGAGTCGGGATTATTGGACTATTTCTTGCCATCGCGCTAAGAACAATGGGGATTGCAAACAGCATTGTTGAATTGGCTTTTGGGTTAACGCTTGGGGCTGTTGCGGTAGCAATAGCTTTATCCTACGGACTTGGTGGAAGAGAAGCCGCCGGGAAGCACATGGCAGAAATCTTGAAAAAATTTCAAGGGAAAAAGGATTAACAATTAACTTGTTGTAAAGCAGGCTTGAAGGATGGGTTGATATTCGGCTCCATATCGCATATAACACCATTCTTTTAACAATTCAACCTCTTTGGGTATCAAAGCCTTAATGGCTTTCCGTAATTCCTTTTCAAACAACCGCTTATCAAAGCTTACTTTCGATAAAATAGTTTTGAAATATTCAAGCATGCTAATAATTGTTAAAGAACAAACCCGCAATGTAAATTTGGCGTTTGCATGATCTATGCATAACTACAATTTACTAAAAAGAAGGTAACTGTATAGTAATGAGAGTAACGAAGGCATTTGGGTTAAGTTGCGTATTGATGTTGGTATTTGCAATGTCTTTAAAGGCACAGGAGGTATCAATAAAATTAGGTCAAGCTCAGATTGGATTGAATCAATATTTTACCGTAACAGTCACGGTTCAGAATGATCGGCTGAAGCAATATGGTACCTTTCCTGACATTGATGGTTTTGTGAAAAGAGGAACCTCATCTTCAACCTCTACCAATTTTACGAATGGAAAGATGACCTCAACCCAGAGCTTGACACAAAACTATCAGGCTTCTGAAAAAGGGACCTTTCTATTACCCCCATTTTTCATGACTATTAATGGTCAGGATGTGAAGTCAGAAGGCACCCAAATTGTGGTAGGTGAGCCGG
>JANQST010000198.1 GCA_028279155.1 Cyclobacteriaceae bacterium | reverse complement strand
GAGTTTTGAAGAAAAATGGGAAGCTTATTATCACGGCTCCTGCTGGGGGAAAAGCAGAGTTTGAAGAATTTCAGGTTTTTGATGATGCATCAATTCACGAAATGATTAAATCTTTCGATCCTGAAGAACACGTATTGGATTATTATAAATATGATAGATTTTGGAAGAAAACCACGTATAGTGAAATTGAAGATTTGGGCTATCGTGATAATGACGCTGCTGCTGCATCAGGCCTTTTTATTCTTACGCTGATAAAGTGAAACTAGACAATGTCGAAGATCTTAGTTTATACAATAGGAGTCTCAACCGAAGGCGGAGGGGGACGGAGAGTATATATGGAATTGTGCCAGCAATTTAGCAAAAAAGGGGTTTTAGCCACATCTTGGTCAATACTACCCATAGACCCTGCCAAACTTTACGATGGTCAATATTCGTTTAAGGTAACTAGTTACTTTCAAAAGCATGAAGTTTCAAGAAAACAGATTCAATCCCAAAGAGAAGATATTATTAGCTCTTTTTATGAGTTGGTAGAAAATGAAGGTATCGATCTAATACTTTTTGATACGGAATACAGTTACCTCGAATTCAATACTTTCTTTGTTGGCTTTTCACTTCGACTGAGTAATATCAAACTGGCAGCATTGATCCATGATCAGATCTGGAAAATCAATCCAGACATTGTTTCCGATTTAAATGAGAAATACGCTGCTTCATTTACACCTTATCATAAATTACTGAATTCTTTTAAAAGAATTAGAAAGGATCACGACCTTTATTTCAGAAGACAATCCTTCATTAAGGCACTGAAGAAATTTGTTAAAAATTCAGTAGGTTACGATTCCAAGAAAGCAATTCAAAGAAAGAAGCGGTATCAGAAGCTGGATATGATTTTTAGCTTAACTGGTAGATCTGCAAAAGAAAGCGAGTTGTTGTATGAAATGAAAAGTAAGAAAGCTTTTGGCACAGATGGAGATCTTCAGGTAGACAGGTCATTTTATGAAAAGTTAACTGCCACCTATAAAGGAAGATTCAATGTTCTTGCATTTTCAAGAATTTCACCTGAAAAGAATATAGACATAATTCTATCAATCATATCTGAAGTTAAGAAAACACACAGTCAGATAAATTTGTTGGTTGGAGGTATGACTTCCAGTGAGGAGTATGCCAAATATCTTAAGAAATTAGTTGTCAGGTTAGGTCTTCAAACTCAGGTTTCATTTCTTGGGAAATTAACAGATAAACAGATGAATGCTGCTTATGACTTTTCAGATGCATTCATCTGTTGTGATGTTTGTGATTTCAATTTATCAACCTACAGAGCTATCCGGTTTGGAAAACCAATCATCGTATCGGGAGGATATGATTTCCCTCAGAATATAAAGGAAATGAAGGGAATTCATGATGACAATTACGAAATGTCAGATTTTTTAAAGTCTTTTGAGGAAATTTTAAATGGTGAAACGGGGGTGGATCCCAATGTTGTGAGAGAATACAATTACGAGTTTTATTCCTCTTCAATAGTTAACTCAATTAAAAATATATGATAGATAAAATTTGGAATGGAGATCGTCTGTTGGCAGTGATATTGAGGACAGAATTTGACAATGATGGAATTCACTTTTTCACACCAAACGATTTCTCACAGCAGCTTGGATATATGAAAAGACCACAAGGGTATAATATAGAACCCCATGTACATCTCAAAGTTTCTAGAGAGGTTCAGTATACCAAGGAGGTCCTCTTTATCAAGAGTGGTAAAATAAGAGTCGATTTTTATTCAGAAGAACAAGAATATATTAGAAGTCAGATTCTCAACAAAGGAGATGTCATTTTGCTGGCAGAAGGTGGGCATGGATTCAAAGTGCTGGAGGAAAGTGAAATAATAGAAGTTAAACAAGGACCCTATGTTGGAGAAAATGACAAAAAAAGATTTGGACCTATTGATGAATCGCAAGTAAAATTTTAAGTATGATACCAGTCAATACACCAGCATTTAAAGGGAATGAAAAAAAGTACTTGATAGAATGTATAGACACTGGTTGGGTTTCTTCAGATGGGCCGTTTGTGAAAAAATTTGAAGGATCATTTGCGGACTATGTGGATCGTACTTTTGGTGTTGCGGTTTGCAATGGTACAGCAGCAATTGATGTAGCAGTCAGGTCGTTGAATTTGAAGCCGGGGGATGAAATCATTCTTCCCACTTTCACTATAATTTCTTGTGTTTTAGAAATTGTCAGATCCGGTATCAAACCTGTTTTTGTTGATAGCAACCTTGAGAACTGGAATCTTGATGTAAATGAATTAAGGCAAAAAATTACCTCAAAAACAAAAGCAATACTTATTGTACACACTTATTCTTTTCCATGCGACATGGATCCTATTTTGGAAATTGCCAAAGAAAATAAACTCTGGGTAATTGAAGATTCCGCCGAGATGCATGGACAAGATTATAAAGGGAAAAAGTGTGGAAGCTTTGGAGATATCAGCACATTTAGCTTTTATCCACATAAACACATTACTACCGGGGAGGGAGGCATGATTCTAACCAATAATGAGGAATTGAATGATAGATGTAGATCACTTAGGAACTTATGTTTTAATAACAAGCGTAGGTTTGTTCATGAAGAATTAGGGTTTAACTACAGAATGTCAAACCTTCAAGCAGCTGTTGGATTAGCACAATTAGAATATTTGGATAAAACGGTAGAAAGAAAAAGAGAAATTGGCAATATGTACAGATCACTGTTAAAGACGTCAGATAATTATTCAATACTCCCCGATAAATTGAACTATGCGATGAATATTTATTGGGTATTTGGAATTTTACTCAATTCAAAACAAGGTAAAGATGCATATATGATTATGGAAGAGCTGGCAAAAGAAGGAATTGGAACACGTCCCTTTTTCTATCCACTTCACAAACAGCCAGCTTTAGCTAGTCACATAGATGTTAGCCAAACATATGATAATGCGGAGACTTTGAGCAAATATGGTTTTTATGTTCCATCCGGCCTGGGAATTTCAAACGAAGAGGTCAAGATAACGGCAAATCATCTCAACAATATCTTGACCAAATGAAACAGTACTTGAGACACTTGTATAGGAACTTTCAATTGCAAGGATTCATATTCACAGTCCGACTTTCATACAATCTAATGTATTACCTTCTGACACTTTTTGGTTTTTACATTCGAAAGAATGAAAGAAGATTCAGAAGTTATAAGAATAAGCATAAGGATCAACGGTGCTTTATTATTGGGAATGGGCCTAGTTTGAACAAATTGGACTTAACTAATCTCAAGAACGAGTTTACATTTGGCGTCAATGCTATCTATACCAATTTTGATAGAATGCAATTCTACCCTACGTACTATGTAGTGGAGGATACATTTGTGGCAGAGGATAGAAAGGAGGAAATTAATTCCTACACCGAAAGCCAAAAGTTTTTTGGGGACTACTTGTCATATTGCCTAAATAAAGACGAAAAGTCAATAAAGTGCAATGTAGTTTTTGACTATTCATATTATAAGGATTTTCCAAAATTCTCAAAGAATGCTTTGACTAGTATGTATGTTGGTGGAACGGTAACCTACCTATGTTTGCAATTGGCCTATTATATGGGATTTACAGAGGTATATCTAATTGGATTTGACCATAATTATGTAATTCCTGATACTGCAGAAGTTGAGGGCAAGGATATATTATCGACGACTGATGATGTAAATCATTTTTCGAAGGATTATTTTGGAAAGGGTAAAAGGTGGCATGATCCAATGGTAGATAGAATGGAAATTTCATATAGGAAGGCCAAATTAATTTATGAAGAGAATGGCAGAAAGGTTTTTAATGCCACGCATGGTGGCAAACTTGAAGTATTTGAGCGAATGGAATATAGTAGTTTGTTTTCATAATGTTAGCGTCCGTATTAATCAACAATTTTAACTACGCAAAGTATCTTAACAGCTGTATTGAGTCTGTTTTAAATCAGACATATTCAAATGTAGAAGTTATTCTGTATGATGATGGATCAACTGACAATTCTCTTGAGGTGGCCGAAAATTACAAAGGCAAGATCAAAATTATTGCAGCAGAGAATTATGGAAAGACGGCAAGTAGTAATCAGGCAAATGCAATATATAGCGCCTTCTTGAAGAGCCAGGGAGAAGTGATTTTTCTTTTAGACAGTGATGATGTTTTTAAGGCTCACAAGATAGCAACTGTAATGTCTTATTTTGATTCACCTCAAACTGTGATGGTACAACATCAATTTGATTTAATTGATAGTAATGGGAAGTTACTCGAGACTAGTTTTAAACCCTTGTTTCCGACAGAAGATATAAGACGATTTATAAAATTTACAAATAGGCTTGAGTTTTTGTTTATGCAAACAAGTGCTTTAGCATTTAAAAGAGACTTTTTGGAGAAAGTTCTTCCACTTGGAGAAGATGATTATCCTTTAATATGGCCGGACATTCGACTAAGCCGCCAGGCAGCATACTATGGCCGTATTATGACACTCCATGAAGGACTCACTCAGTACAGAAGTCATGGATCAAATGATTCATCCAAGCTCAAGGATCCTTTATTTTTCAGAAATGTTCAACACCAGTATTACAATTGGTTCAACGAACAAAATTTTATATGCAAGCGGTTAAAACCTCCACTAGGTCGATTATCAAAATTGAAATTTGCTCTCCAATTATTTATGCTTTTGTTTGTTTCTAAAAACTGGAAGGCGAAAGTAAACTTTGTAAAACACCTTATCTTCGAGCCCTAATTAGCTGTGAGCATGAATCGTTTAAAAAAAATTTTGAAGAGTTTTTATTTTACTCTTCTTGAGTCTATTTTCAAGTATGGGGTAATTAATCAAAGAGACAAAGGTGTAATTAATTTTATAGATGTAGGTTCAATTGGCAGATTACCATCCCCGTGGTATCAAAATGCGCGTGCTATTAAGAATATTTTAAAGTTTGAACCCCAGGATCCTGCTGCGGTAAAGAAAAATGAGATTGTAATAGACAAAGTAGTCTGGAAAGAGAACACCACTAGACCGTTCTACATATACCGAGGCAACGATTCGCATGGCGCCTCTTTATTTGAACAGAATTTTGAGTATGTCGATCGTAATTTTGAAGAGTTGAAACGTAAGGGCCCAAGAAAGCTTTCATCTACCTGGCATAAAAGATCAACTTTGATCAAGACGATTGATGCTGAGTGCGTCTCACTAGATGAGGTATTGGAGGAATTAGATTTATCCTTTTCATTTGATTTTTGCAAGATAGATGCACAGGGTGCTGAATATGAAATACTTTTAGGAGCTTCAAAGTATTTAAAAGAACATTGCATTGGTTTACAGCTTGAGTTGTTTAACATTCCGCTATATAAGGGAATCAAATTATTTGATGAGGTTGAGAAGCTAATGGAATCGTATGGTTTCTTTTTGTACAAAAAATTGCCTTTTCACGGGTCTTTTAATTCGCAGAATGATTGTATCTTTTTGAGGAGAGAGGTTTCTGAGGAAAAAAAAGATGTTTTGAAGGCAATAAAGGAAGTATACAATTAGAGTACTATTGAGTGAAGCCGATCTCAAAGATTAATATTCTTTTTTTCTTTATCTATTATTTTCTTGGATATGAGATAGGGAAGATTAGTGGGATTGCCAGTCTGGTTATTGTATCAACGATTCCACTCTTGTTGGAGATGCTTATCTCCAATTTTAATGGTTCAACCCTGGTAATTCCTTATCGAAAACCGCTGCCTGCACTACTTCTTTTCCTGGTTTTTATCACAATCGTTGGTGTCTATAATGGACTGCCAATTATGTTATCAGCGGGGACCCTTTTGTATTATCTCATAATTTTTTTTTATCTCAATTATATTTTCAGGAATTACGCAGAACGATATGAAGAGATACTTAAGCGGTTTTTTTGGTCTATTACTTTAACACTGTTCGTTATAATAATTCCATTTTTGACAACAGCCCGTATAGCGCTGGGAGGCTTTTATCAAGTTGCAACTTCGGGCGTGTACTTGCCTTTTTTTGATTCAAATTTCACTCTTCCTTTTATAAATTCCATGGTACTTCTTGGATCATTCATTTTGCTGAGAAAGCAAAATAAATCCTGGTTGTACGTATTATGTGTGACTATTCTAATACATCTATTGCTATTAAGAAGAGGGGCAATTTTGTTTACCATTTTAGCATTCTTAGTTTACAAACTAAACATTAGACCAATTCTCATAATTGTTGCCAGTGTAGTTACCCCATTTATTGTTTATTTTCTTTTTTATGACTTTTTTGTTTCTCTTTCTCTGGATAGCTCTTCAATGCTTGAAGTCCGAGGAAATACGGAAAAATCAAACCTGGAAAGAGTAGGCCTTTTTATTATTACAATGACAACTTTCTTTGGTTATGAAATACTTTCTGCAAGTGCGTTGATAGGAGATTTATCAGCCGTCAAAGATTTACGTGAAGGAGTTGAATTCTTCCATGTTCACAATAGTTATTTGAACACACTAATATACTTCGGTTTAGTCGGACTGCTAGGATTGATTTGGGTTTTGTCCCAGACATCGTGGAAGATAAGATTTTCCAGACTTCCAACAGCAGTCAAAGCTCACAACCTGGGGTTCATATACCTGATTTTTCAAATCAATACAGAATCACTCTTTGTAAATATTAATTTTCTGAATCTATATTTTTTATTTAGCATTGTCGCTCTAAGTTTCTCACAGTTACAATCTAAACCCATGGACTCGGATGTATGACAAATCCTTAATCCATTACAGGAAAGCAAGATTTCTAATTGACAAATTATTCTTCAAATTACTTCGACAAAAATTTGATCCGACGCTTCAAAAATTGGTTGAAAAACATGAGAATAAGCCAATGCTCATTGTAGGTAACGGTCCAAGTCTAAATAGAACCCCGCTAGAAGAGTTTAAAATTCCAAGCGTTGGAATGAATAAAATTGATCTTCTTTTTAAAAGAACTGCCTGGAGACCAAATTATATTATTTGTGTCAACGGCTTAGTAATGAATCAAAATAAAAAAATCTATAGGAAGAGTGATATTCCAATCTTTCTAGACTTCAAAGCAAAATATTTGGGAATAAATGGAAAGAATGTGAACTATTTTCTGGTCAATCCTAATTTGGAGTTCATTGATTCATATGATAGTGGCTTTGCGGCAGGTGCCACTGTAACTTTTTCAGCGATACAGTTTGCATATTTAGTTCGTGCAAATCCCATAATAATCGTAGGTGTTGACCATAATTTCAAACTTAACAACACAAAGGCAAGTGCAATAGAAAAAAGACAAGGTGAAGATGAAAATCATTTTGATCCCAACTACTTCCAGGAAGGAAAATTGTGGGGTGTTCCGGATCTTGTGAATTCTGAACTGAACTATAATATAGCAAAGGCAAAGTGTGAAGAAGTTGGAATTCAAATATATGATGCAACAATTGGAGGTAAATTGGATATTTTCGAAAAGATATCTATTGAGAAAGCCCTTGAGATGACAAGTAGTTAGACCAGGGATTATGTAAGCATTCACTAATTGTTTTCCTATCATTTCTTTTACTTATTGAGAACAGGAGGAAACTTGATGTCTTAATTATGAGGTTATTGGTTTATGGAATTAATTACTTTCCGGAACTAACTGGGATCGGGAAGTTTACAGGAGAGATGTCTGAATGGTTTGTAAAAAAAGGATGCAAAGTCACAGTAATAACTTCCAATCCGTACTACCCAGAATGGAAGGTCCATAAGGAATACAAGAATTGGTTTTCAATAAATAAGCTAAACGGTGTAGAGGTACTAAGATGCCCAATCTACGTCCCCAAAAAAATTTCGGGTTTTAGTAGAATCATCCATGAAATATCCTTCATTATCTCAAGTTCATTCTATTGGATTGGATTACTTTTTAGAAAACCTTTTGACGTTGTAATCTGCATAGCTCCACCTTTTCATACTAGTTTTTTTGGCAAATTGTACACCAAATTCAGAGGGGGACTTTTAATATGCCATATTCAAGATCTACAAGTTGATGCAGCCAAAGATCTTCAGATATTAAACAATCAGATATTGTTACGAATACTTGTCAATTTGGAAAGATTTCTATTGAAAAAAGTCGACGTTATCTCTACAATATCGGAAGGGATGATTACTAAAATTAAGAATAAAAATATCAATAAAGACGTATGGCTATTTCCAAACTGGGTAGATACAGAATATATTAAGCCACTTACTAAAGAGGATTCCCTTAAAGAGGAATTTGGAATTAGTGAAGAATCAACAATTGTATTGTATTCAGGTAACCTTGGAGAAAAACAAGGGCTTAATATAATCATAGAAGCTGCACGCCTACTAAGTTCCAATGAGAATTTGAAAATTCTTATTTGCGGAGATGGTCCTTACAAAAAAAAGTTAGAACAGGCAATCAAAACCTATAAACTTGATAACGTAATTTTGAGAAATCTTCAACCCTATGAAAAACTTTCACAACTATTGAATACAGCTGATATTCACCTTATCCTACAAAAAAAAGCAGCATCCGATTTAGTACTACCTTCTAAGCTATCAGGTATTGTCTCAGCAGGGGGATTTTCTATAGTGACTGCAGAACCCGAGACAACTCTTTTTGAGTTAGTGGAAAAGTTCAAATTCGGTATAACAATTGAACCAGAAAACGTAACGGAACTCGTAAATGCCATAGAAGAAGCAAAAACAATGGACTTATCGAAGTTTCGAATTAATGCTCGCAATTATGCTGAGAAAAGCCTAAGTAAAGATGTAATTTTGAAATCATTTTCAGAACAACTAGAAAGATTGAATGAGTAAAAAAGCATTAATTACTGGAATCACAGGACAAGATGGAGCATACTTAAGTGAACTACTTTTGGAAAAAGGCTATGAGGTTCATGGAATAAAACGACGTTCTTCCCTATTTAATACAGAACGAATTGACCATCTCTATCAGGATCCTCATAAGGAGGGAACTAGAATGTTTCTTCATTACGGAGATTTAACTGATTCTATGAATTTGACCAGAATAATTCAAGAAGTACAACCAGATGAGATCTATAACCTTGGCGCAATGTCACATGTTAGGGTGAGTTTTGATACTCCAGAGTACGTAGCAAATGTTGATGCAGTTGGTACGCTACGTTTACTGGAGGCGGTTCGTTTATTGGGCTTAGTAGAGAAAACGAAAATATATCAAGCCTCCACTTCTGAATTGTACGGTTTAGTTCAACAGGTACCACAGACTGAGGAAACACCATTTTATCCTCGATCTCCCTATGCTGTTGCCAAACTTTATGGTTATTGGATAACAGTAAATTATCGCGAAGCATATAATATGTTTGCTTGTAATGGAATACTTTTTAATCACGAATCACCACTTAGAGGAGAAACTTTTGTGACACGTAAAATAACGAGAGCTGTAGCAAAGATTGCTCTTGGGTTGCAGGAGAAAATCTATATAGGAAATTTGGATTCCAAACGTGACTGGGGTCATGCTAAGGATTACGTTGAAGGAATGTGGTTAATGCTACAACAGGATGAGCCTGAGGATTTTGTTCTGGCGACTGGGTGCACCACCTCGATTCGTGAATTTATTGTTTTAGCCTTTAGGGAAGTAGGAGTTGAATTAGATTTCCAAGGGAAGGGTTTAAATGAAGTTGCAATAATAAAATCAAGTTCGAACTCCGAATTTGGTTTCGAAGAAGGAAACAAAGTACTCCAAATTGATCCTAAATATTTTAGACCTACCGAAGTAGATCTCCTTATTGGTGATGCAACTAAGGCACATAAGAAACTTAACTGGACCCCGAGGTACGACTTGAAAACTTTAGTCAGTGAAATGGTACAAGCTGACTTAGCCTTATTTAAAAAACAACGACTCTTGAAGGAGAGTGGGCATACGATATTACACCAAGCTGAATAAAAAATTGGATAAAGGAGCAAAGATTTACATTGCAGGCCACAGTGGAATGGTTGGATCTGCTATACATAGAAGGCTTGAAGATTTAGGATATACAAATCTGATTTACAAAAGTTCGAAAGAAATGGATTTGACCAAGCAAGCAGCTGTAGAAGAATTTTTTGAAACCAACAAGCCCGATTACGTTTTTCTTGCTGCTGCAAAGGTAGGTGGCATCCATGCGAATAATACCTATAGGGGGCAGTTCATTTATGAGAACCTGATGATCGAGTGTAATGTCATACATCAGGCTTACCTACATGGAGTGAAGAAACTTCTACTCCTCGGTAGCTCGTGCATATATCCCAAAATGACCGAACAACCAATGAAGGAGGAGAGCTTGCTTACGGGGTTGCTTGAGCACACAAATGAACCATACGCGATTGCCAAGATTGCTGGAATAAAGATGTGCGAGAATTATAGGTATCAATATGGGGTGAACTTCATTAGTGCAATGCCAACAAATCTATATGGACCCAATGATAACTATGATTTAAGCAATTCACATGTCCTGCCTGCTTTAATACGAAAGTTCCATGTAGCAAAAAAGAATGGGACAAAAAATGTCGAAATTTGGGGCACTGGAAACCCCTTGCGTGAGTTTCTACATTCTGATGATTTGGCAGATGCTTGTATTTTTTTAATGAAAAAATACAGTGATTCTCAAATTATCAATATTGGATATGGTCAAGATTTATCAATTAAAAGTCTCGCAAATCTAATTAAGGAGATTGTTGGCTTTGAAGGAAAATTGGAGTTTAATACCGAAAAACCTGACGGGACGCCAAGAAAACTAATGGATTCTTCAAGAATCAACCAGCTTGGATGGAAACCAAAAATCGATCTAAGGACAGGGATTGAGTCCGTCTATAAAATGGTGGATAAGACTTATTGGTAGAGGTTACAAGATAAGTATATTTGCTTAAATTAGTTCTGAAACATGCCTTCCCATCACCGATACTCCCGTTTTTTCCCACTTATCTTTCTTCTAGCAGACTTAACCTGTCTGAACTTGGGAATCTATTCGGCTAGTCAGTTTCGATTTGGGAAAATTATCCTCTCTGAACCTTATCTGATATTGCAGCTTTTCTTAAATATCATTTGGATTGCAGTCTTTTGGAGCACTAAACTTCAAGAAATCAATCGTAATTCTAGGTTGTTGGATCATTTGAACAAAGTACTTACAGGGTTAGTGATCAATTTATCTTTGGTATTTGCTTTATGGTTCGCGTTTCAGCCTGTTGAATATTCAAGAAAGTTTCTTTTCTTAACATACCTGTTCTTTACTTTTTCAATTTTAGGGTGGAGAAGTTTTTGGCACTACTTTATTCGGTACTATCGAGCCCAAGGGTATAACTTAAGAAACGTGCTGATAGTAGGGAAGGACAAACTTTCAGAGTCGCTAATAGAATATATTAAAGAGACCCCCTTTCTTGGGTACAGAGTTGTCGGCGTGCTAGACTCAAAAAAAGTTAATCTGCTTGAAAACGAAGTACAAAAGTTAAAAGTAGATATTGTTTTCTGTTGTCTTCCAGATTTGAAAAATGATCAAGTAAGAGAAATTATTGATTTTGCTGAAAACAACCTAATCAAGGTTAATCTGTTTTCACAGTTCAGCAAATTGATGACCTATAACCTCTCAATTCAACAGCTAGGGAATATTCCAATAATTAATGTAAATCAAATACCCTTAGACCATATTGTCAATAGATTTATCAAAAGGAGCTTCGATGTAATATTTTCATCTATTGTATTCTTAGCAATTCTTAGCTGGCTTATGCCCCTAGTAGCATTTCTAATCAAATTGGAATCAAATGGACCTGTGTTTTTTATGCAAGATAGACATGGGCGTAATAATAAACTCTTTAAGATTTATAAGTTTCGCTCAATGTTTGTTCATCAAGATGATAGTGTTGTTCAAGCTCAGAAAGGTGATTCAAGGATAACAAAACTTGGTGCAATAATGAGAAAAACTAGTATTGATGAATTACCACAATTTATTAACGTTTTGAAAGGTGAGATGTCTGTTGTTGGACCTAGACCTCACGCTGTTCAGCATAACATTGAATATCAACCTCAAATCGACCGCTTCTGGCAACGACACGCTGTTAAACCAGGGATTACCGGCCTTGCTCAAGCAAAAGGATTTAGAGGAGAAACATCAGAGCTAAGTGACATGAGTGGTAGAGTAAAATTGGATCGCTTCTATGTTAAGAACTGGTCATTAATTCTAGATTTCAAAATTATTATTCTTACTATTCTCTCAATTTTGAGAGGGAATGAAAACGCATATTGATTTGGCTGTTAGCACATAAGCTTTAGTCATTTGGCTGGGATCTACCAATTAATCATTTAGGCAAATCATAAATTCTTTTCCAATTGATAACCCAATTATTCTTGCAATCACATAAAACTTGATTCATCTTTGCATTCAGCCACTATTAATTTTCACTCAGCTAAAGAATAGACGGTTTTACCGAAATTGTACTACAATTTCTTTGATATTTAATATTTTCAATCCTATTTTAAAGTAGATTTAAAAAGTTAACTTGGAAGTAATACTCACTATAACTGCTGCTTTTTTGACGACCATGATCTTGATGCCAATTGTGATCAAGGTCTTTCGATCAATTGACTTACTGGATATTCCGGATAAAAGAAAAATTCACAGCGAGGGTACTCCATCACTTGGTGGAATCGCAATTTTTTCCGGCATTATTTTTTCTCTCTCAATCTCAGCTTCGTTTACTGTGTTAGCTACTCAGAAGTATTTCCTAGGCGCAACGCTATTGATATTTCTATTGGGTGTTAGAGATGATCTGTCTAGTTTATTAGCTAAGCATAAATTGGTGATCCAAATCTTTGCCGCTGTATTAGTGATATATTTTGGAGGCTGGAGAATCAATGGATTGAATGGACTTTTTGGGATTGAAAGTTTCCCATATGGCTTAAATGAGATGTTTACCATTTTCGTGATTGTTGTAATGACCAACGCCTTCAACCTTATCGATGGTATAGATGGATTGGCTGGGAGTATTGCTCTTCTCATTACTTTGTTTTTTGGGTGGTATTTCTATAATGTAAATTATTTGTTGAGTGCCATGATCTCTCTCTCCATAGCAGGTGCTGTCTTGGGATTTTTACTTTTCAATTGGTTCCCTTCCAAAGTATTCATGGGTGATACTGGATCAATGATGTTAGGTTTCATGATCTCTACTTTGCTTGTGCAATTTTTGGCTGTACCCGAGAGTTTGGCATGGAAATTAAATGTTTCTTCTCCTGTTTCTATTGGCATTGCACTTTTGATATTACCTGTTTATGACACTTTGCGTGTCTTTTTCATTAGATTCTTCCAGGGAAAGTCTCCTTTGACTCCCGATAGAAATCACATTCATCACACCTTATTGAAATTGGGACTCAATCACGGACAGAGTACAATTCTCCTTATTTTGTATAATGCTACTACACTTTTTGTAGCTGTTGGTTTTCAACATCTAGGAGATATGGTATTAATTCCTTCCATCTTTTTCACAACTGTTGCAGTTGGAATAGTACTTGATTTTAAGATCATGAAAAAAGAAGCTGCACGCACCGCAAAACTTGTTTCTTCTGACATCAAGTTGAGTAAATCAGCTTAGTAATCCTCCTCACTTTCTTACTATTTTTGCCTTCTTTAAAGGATAATTATGCTTGATCGGATAGATAGTGTTTTAGCGGAGATCGATTCATTTGTTGCGAGCTCCAGCAAGGAAGTCGAAGACTTCAGGCTTAGGTTTGTGAGTAAAAAAAGTGTCATAAATGATCTATTCGAAGAATTCAAAAGTGTTCCTTCGGAGCAGAAACGAGAACTCGGACCCGCACTTAATAGACTAAAAAATCAAGCACAACAAAAACTGAACGAGCTTTCGAATGGATTGACTGCTAAAGCGACTGGTGGAAACGATAAGATAGATGTCACACTCCCACCTATATACAATTCAGAAGGTTCGATTCATCCAATTTCTCAAACTAAAAATAGAATCATAGAAATATTCGAGCGACAAGGGTTTAATGTGGAGGATGGACCTGAGATAGATAACGATTGGAACAACTTTACCGCTCTAAATTTTCCGGAAAATCACCCTGCACGCGAAATGCAGGATACATATTTTGTTGAGAAGAATCCTGATATTGTGTTGAGAACGCATACTTCTAATGTTCAGATCAGGTTGATGAATAAGAAGAAACCCCCGATTCGTTCGATTATGCCTGGCCGTGTGTATAGAAATGAAGCGATTTCCGCACGAGCTCATTGCTTTTTTCACCAGGTAGAAGGATTATGTGTTGGGGAGAACATTAGCTTCAAAGATTTAAAGAATACCCTTTATTACTTCTCTCGAGAAATGTTTGGGAAGGATACCAAAATAAGACTGAGACCGTCATATTTCCCGTTCACAGAACCTAGCGCTGAAATTGACATTAGTTGCTTCATCTGTGGTGGCAGTGGGTGTAAGGTCTGTAAAAAGAGCGGCTGGGTTGAGATTGCAGGATCGGGTATGGTGGATCCCAACGTCCTTGAAAATTGTGGTATAGATTCTACAAAGTATAGTGGGTTTGCCTTCGGAATGGGTATAGAACGGATTACGATGTTGAAGTATGAGCTGGATGATCTGCGCCTATTCTCTGAGAACGATCTAAGGTTCTTGAAACAGTTTTAGGTAGTTGATTAGTTAAATAGTGTATTGGTTAATTAGTTAGGATTCTTATCAATTAACTAGTTAACCATTCAACTACTCACAAAAGTTCAGAAATAATCTTCTCCTCAGTTACCCCCTCTGCCTCAGCTTTAAAGTTTCTGACAATTCTGTGCCTTAAAACTGGAATAGCAACGGATTTTACATCTTCGATATCCGGTGAGTATTTTCCAGTGATCAAAGCGTTACACTTTGCTGCCAGGATGAGAAATTGTCCAGCTCTAGGTCCGGCTCCCCACTCCAGGTAATTGTTTGCTACTTCTGATGAATTTTCTTCATTAGGTCGTGATTTGGTTACCAAACGAACCGCATAATCAAAAACATTATCTGGTACTGGTACTTTTCGGATGAGAGATTGATAGCCTAGGATATCTTCTTTATGGAGGATTTCACTAACCTCGCCAGCTGTATCTGATGTGGTTTGCTTGATAACCTCTATTTCATCTTCAAATTTTGGATAGTCAAGCTTGATCATAAACATGAACCTGTCCAGCTGAGCTTCAGGTAGTGGATACGTTCCTTCTTGTTCAATTGGGTTCTGAGTGGCCAGAACAAAGAAGGGCTTATCTAGCTCATAGTTTTTCCCTGCGATGGTTACAGCACCCTCTTGCATAGCTTCAAGTAATGCTGATTGAGTCTTTGGAGGTGTTCGGTTGATTTCATCAGCAAGAATTACATTGGAGAAAATTGGACCTTGAATAAACCTCAGATTTCTCTCCTTATCCAATGTCTCAGCACCAAGAATATCCGAAGGCATCAAGTCAGGGGTGAATTGAATCCTGTTGAAATCGAGCGAGAGACATTTGGAAACAGTTTGAACCAATAAAGTTTTCGCCAAACCAGGAACACCAACAAGGAGTGAGTGTCCATTACAGAATAGAGAGGTAATCAAAAGTCGTACAACCTCGGATTGCCCAATGATTTGTTTAGAGATTTCTGATTCTAGTTTTTCGAAGTTCTTGGCGAGCTCATCAGCCAAAGCAACGTCATCATTTTTTTTTGCCATTCTATCCTTTATCGTAATTTACTCAGAGAGGTTGCAATAATCGAATTCGGGATCAATTTCGATATATACATTGTTTCTTGCAGTCTCGAACCATTTAGCTATTATTTCATTCTTCTTTTTATTCAAAGTGGCAGCTGCAATTTTTTGATAATCAGCGTCTAAGTTGGCCTGATGTGGCGCGACTCTTTCTTTGTAATAAAGAATCCTGTATGCGTAAGTTCCATCTTGTTGTTGAAATCGAAGTGGCTTTGTGATTGTTCCAATCTTCATGGTGTCAAGTGTGAAGAAGATATTGGGGTCCAATTGATCTACAGAAACTCTTCCGGCACCGGAATCATCAAGGAAAAATCCGCCACTTGATGAAGTTAATTGGTCATCTGAATTTTCTTTTGCAGCTGACTCGAAGGTCACACTATCAGAAAGAACGAGCGTTCTCAAACTATCCAATAGACCAACTGATTTATTAAAATCATTAGCATTTGGTGTTGGGGAAATCAGTATGTGACGAGACTTAAAAGTGTTTCCTCTTTTTTCCTGTAGTTCTATTATGTGGAAACCAAACTGGGATTCGACCGGCATAGATATTTCACCAGGTTTGAGTGAGAGTGCTGTTGCTTCATATTCAGGTGCAAGCTGACCTCTACTATAGAAAGGAAGCTCACCACCTCTGGCCGCCGATCCAGGATCTTGTGAAAATTTCCTTGCAAGGTCCGCAAATGATTCTCCTGAAACAATCCGCTCTCGTATGTCCAACATTTGGTTTCTGACCTTATCTTTTTGCGGTTTGCCGGGTTCAGGGATTGAAACAATTTGAGCGACTGAAACTTCAGTAGAAAAGAAAGGCAAGGAATCACGAGGGATATCTTTATAGAATTTCCTGACTTCAGCAGGTGTCACTTTTACTTCAGAGGTCAATTCAGATTGCATTCGCTGAATGGTCATCTGTTCTTTGATGTTATCAAAAACTTCAGATCGAATCTGGGCAATCGACTTCCCATAGGCTTTTTGAACTTCTTCATCACCCCCAAACTGTTGTAGCATCAGCGACATTCGCCGATCCAGGTTGTTGTTTACCTCACTATCATCAATCATGACTGAATCAATCTCTGCCTGGGCAACCATCATTTTGTTTACAACAAGCTGCTGAAGTATTTCGCATTTAGCATTGCTGCTTCTGTATTCCCCACGTGACAAAAAGTCCAGGTAGGCTTTTTCTACATCAGACTTCAAAATGATGTAGTTATCAACCTTGGCTGCAATTCTATCAATGATGATTCCATCATCAGAACTTTGACCAACTGCACTTATGCCATTTAGCAGAAAGATGCTAATTGCTATAAATTTCAAACGCATTTGATGCTTTTGCTTCTTCATATATATTCTTCTCCAGTTCTTTCTTTAATTCTATTTTCCTTTTATTGATGATGATATCGGAAATACTCTCTCTCACAAATTCTATCGGGGCTATCTCACCAACAAGTTTATATTCAAATATTTTGAGGAAATAAGTATAATCTTCATCTGAGTTTTCTACTGAACTTGTGGACTCCAAAAATCTTGTCTTGTCATTGATTTCCTTCAAAGGGGTTTCTTGGATAACCTCATCGAATCGTACCCAAAGGCTGTTATCCAAAAAAGCTCTTACTGAGAATTGATTCGAGTAGTCCCACACCTCAGCCGAATCTCTTGGATAATTTCTTAGACTTCTTCGAAACCTTTGTAGGTTAGGTGCTGAGGAAGGTATTTTGAAATATAGGCACTTGGTCAAGTTCTCCCTTAGAATGAAATTTTCTGATTTTTCATCGTAGTATGCGAGAATCTCTTCCTCTGTAACGTCTGTCTCAATGTTTTGATCAATGTATCTTTTTTCGAAATCATGAACCATTAGGGCGTATTGGTATTCCAATACTTTTTGCTGAATTTCAGCTTCATTAAAATCAATAACGTCTTGGGCCCTGCTTATCATCAATTGTTTTTTGATCCAATCATCTACGAATTTTTCAACAAATACTGCGCTATCGTTTGGTGAGCTGTTTGATGGGATAAGTCCTATGATGTTGTCCTCGAACAATTCTTGCCCACCAGCTTTGGCAATCACCCTGGATTGTACCTGCTCCCTTGGTTGAAGGAATTCACAGCCAGAAACTATAATAAGTAATACGGGTAGCGTGCGCCACATTTAAGCGATGGTTTTTACAAGCCTGCAAATATTGTAATTCTTTTCTGTTGAGAACTCAATTTTATCCATAATTCTCTTGACCAGAAGAAGTCCTAATCCACCTTGTCTTCTTGAGGAAACCAGCTCATCCATGCTTGGGGAATCGTATTGATTGATATCAAAACCTACTCCTTTATCTCTGAAAGTGAAAACAATTTGTTTTGGGTTGAATTCAAGATCCAGTTCAATCTTGTTCACAGGATCACAATTGTTGGCATGAATGATAAGATTTGCACATACCTCATCTACTGCTAACACGAGCTTATGGGCT
>JANQST010000190.1 GCA_028279155.1 Cyclobacteriaceae bacterium | reverse complement strand
CACCATGCTGTCTCCTGAAGCCCAGTTAGCACTGATGTTATTTTGGACAATTGCAGAAATGTCGGGACTATTGTGTGACCCGGAAGTTGCGCCGAAATCTTGCATTTCCCAAGGCACTGGGGTCCCGCTTATCAAGCTTGAAAATTGAGATGTGCCTCCAGCTGCAAACACATTTGGATAATTTCCCACAACACCATAAATATTTACGTTACATGAAGAGGATCCAGATCCATCTGAAACAACCTGGATAAAGCTTGAAACAATCGTAGCGTTACTTGGAAGATCAACGTCCTGAAATCTAAGTGCTACAATTCGATCATCGGCATTATCACTTCCAAAATCCAACGTGGCATCATTATTTACAACAACTCCAACTTCGTCTTCAACAGCATCATCACCCGTATCCTGGATCAACCTCACCATTGTCTGATGTGTTTCAGATCTACTATCCTGGGGTTCCCCATCCAGGTACAGAGACAATCTTGCTTCCTCTTTCACAGCAGCAAAGTGATGCCACTGGGAATCATCTACATTCTCCAGCGATTTCACATCAACATCTTTATCCCAAATACCATCGTTGTCGGCGGCAAAGGCCAATTTTCCATATTGATCAATCGAAACATTAAACCCCCCATCACCATCACGCCTGCTCACAATTGTTTGAGGCTCGTTTTCTAAGATATGATAGTAAATTAATAGTTGCGGATCTTCCGTAGTTCCTCCGGCATCAACACTTTTGGCTGTTCTGCCTCCTCCTGAAAGAGGCTGGAAAAAGAAAGTAATAGCATTTCCAGCAGACCATTGTGGGTCAGAAAAAAAATTAGAGAATAGGGAAACCAGATTGGGTGTATCATATGAGACATTAGCAGACCATGCACCAGGTGACCAGTTGATCGAGGTTGTTTTCGGAAGTGAACTCAACTCATTGAGGGCACCAGTAAAGGTATTCGTATTAAAGGAATTCTGCCTCGAAATATTAATATTGGCAGGTACTGTCGTACCATCCGAATTCGCTGTGAATCGAACGTATACCTCATCTATCACGGCATTATTGGGAATAGCCACGCCATTAAATCGTACCGCCACCCAATCATTGGCAGTTGATCTTATGGTTAGAGGTGTAGTTAACGTAACAGTACCATCAAGCTCTTCAGCATCATCGTTTGTATCTTCAACCGGTATTTGGTATAGCGTTGATCCCCCTGGATTTTCATATTCCAGGACCAGGTTAATTCCATCGTTATCTGCCTCTCGAGACCCAAAACCATCTATCAATACGGAAATGGTTCGAACTCCTGCATCCCAACCAGGTGCAACCAGTGGTTGAATAAGGCTTGCAATGTTGGGAGTCCTGTGTGTCTCGCCCGCTACCCAAGTAGTCGGGAGCCAATCTATTCGTGTCCCTGCAAGTGTTAAGCTTCGTTCAGAAGGACGATCCGGAGATGTTGAACTAAAAAGCTCAGGATCGTCAGTATCTTCAACCCCAATATTGAATTTTGCGAACCCATTTCCATCATTTTGAGCAACAAACTCAATATAGGCATCCGTGATTTCATTGCCTTCAGTGACAGGTAATGATGGAAATTGGATTCCGACGATTGAAAAATCATTGTACTGGCTTATGTTTCTTCCTAATTGTAAGACATGTCCATCAATATCGAAATCAGTCGAGTTCAACATTTCTTCTGCATGCTGTGAACTCGATATTTCTGTTTGAACAAATTCCACAGGAGACGCTCCCAATTTAGGCTGAACGTTTATCCACCCTTCTAGACTAAAGCTGCCATCACCAAAATTCAATAAGGCATCATCAATCAACAAATGGTCGTCAGTACCATCAAATGTGATACATGAATCAAGAACTCCAGTATCCTCTATTGCTCCTGAAATCGTTAGGTCGAGATTATTAGATGTTGCATCCAGATTCTGATTGCCTGTGCTAAAAGGCCAAGCGGCTACTATATCAGGTCGGTAGATATTCGGTGCTGATGGGTCACTAATCACTCCTCGTTCACCATAGAAAACATATATCGTTGTGGTAGATGACGATGAAATTGATGGTATTTCAACCCAACCTCTAAACGTACCAGCTACATCGTACTCGATTATTTCATGATCAAGTTGTGTCCCTGCAGCATCGGTAAACACAAAGTCATATCCAGATCCATTTTTGACGAAACTACAATTATCGGTGTAGGATAGGTTCGGGTCTGTGATCGTAAAGTAGTATAGAAAATCGGTGACATTTTCTGTGAAATCTGCGCTATTGAAAGTAATCGCCCTCCGATAGGAACTCCCCGAATGCCAGGGCTGAGCCTGGACTGTTAGTAGAAAAAAGAACATGAATGTGAAAAGGGTGGGTCGTTTGCTTTTGTTCAAAGCACGAGTAATGATGCTGGTTTCCATCTTGCTTAATTTTTAATCCAATAAAAAATTTGTGCATTTTGACCATGGCAGTACTCAACTAGTAGCGTGACGTGGAAAATGCGCCCAAGCAAGTGGCTATATGATGACTTTTATGTTTGTAATACTACTTGGGAGGAAGTAGGCAGGGGTCTTTAAGGAGGTCTACATTTAATATACAGTCATTGATTCTCGATGGATATCATAAAATCAAAGACGAACGGGTTTTTTAACAAACCCAAAACAAAATGCTTAAAAATGAAGGATAATTTCTGACTGCCTTTTTGATTTATGTAATATTGCATTAGTTAACAATATCAGTCAATGGACGAACTCAGACACAACTGGACAGTAGGAGAAATTGAAGAAATATACAATCAACCACTGCTTGAATTGGTTTTCGATGCTGCGACGACCCATCGAAAATTCCACTCTTCCCGGGAAGTACAGGTCAGCAGCTTGATTTCAATAAAAACCGGTGGATGTCCGGAAGACTGTGCCTATTGTCCTCAAGCAGCACGCTATCACACCGATGTTAAGGTTCATAAATTAATGGAGGTTGAGGAAGTAAAAGCACAAGCTGAATCCGCTAAAGCAAGTGGTGCTTCACGTATGTGCCTTGGTGCGGCCTGGAGAGAGGTTCGGGATAATAAAGATTTTGACAAGGTTTTAGAAATGGTGAAAACCGTCAACAACCTAGATATGGAGGTGTGTTGTACACTAGGGATGGTGTCAGAAATGCAAGCCAAAAAGCTAGCAGATGCCGGCCTCTATGCCTACAATCATAACATTGATACGTCAGAAGCATTTTATGAAGACATCATTACTACCAGGGAATACGATGATAGATTGAGGACAATTGAAAATGTTCGCAAAGCAAATATCACCGTTTGTTCTGGCGGGATCATTGGAATGGGTGAGTCTGCAAAAGACCGAATCGGAATGCTTAAAACGTTAGCGAATATGGACGTTCATCCTGAGTCGGTTCCAATCAACGCCCTTGTTCCGGTAGAGGGAACCCCACTAGCAGAACAGCCTAGGGTAGCTTTCCACGAATTGGTCAGAATGATCGCAACCGCTCGCTTGGTCATGCCAAAATCAGTGGTAAGACTATCAGCCGGACGAGAAGGAATGAGCCTTTCCGAACAAGCGATGTGCTTCATGGCTGGAGCAAACTCCATTTTTGCTGGGGATAAATTACTTACAACACCTAATCCGGATTTTAATGATGACAAAGAAATGTTCGATCTGCTGGGTTTAGTTCCCAGAGAGGCATTTCAATATCAAAAAGAAGAAGTCGTGAATGAATAGGTATCAGCAAGAGCTGGAAAAAAGGAAGGAGACCAAGCTTCTTCGTAAATTACCTATCGCTTCTGATCAGATTGATTTTTACTCGAACGACTACCTTGGATTCGCAAGATCCAATGAGCTGTTTGCAAATATTTCTAAAGCCCACGCTCATATAGAACCTAAGCTATCGGGCTCGACAGGGTCAAGACTTTTAAGTGGCAACAGTACCTATGCAGAATCAGTAGAAAAATCCATTGCTGCTTTTCATGGAATGGCGTCTGCCTTGATATTCAGTTCCGGCTACAATGCCAATGTAGGACTTCTTTCCGCTCTTGGAAAAAAAGGAATCACATTCATCTCGGACGAACTTATCCATGCAAGCATGATTGATGGGATACGCTTGAGTATTGCTGATAAACTAAAGTTCAAGCACAACAACCTAGAAGACTTAGAAAAAAAGCTCACTAAAGTACAAGGTGAAAAAATTGTGCTTGTCGAATCCATCTATTCAATGGACGGAGACATTGCACCATTGAAAGACATACTGGAACTATGCCGGCATCACCAGGCTGAATTAATCGTGGACGAAGCGCACGCCATTGGTGTGTTCGGGGAAACAGGAGAGGGAATGTGTTCAAGTCTTGGTATTCAAAATGATGTTTTAGCGTCGGTTGTCACTTTTGGTAAGGCGATGGGAATACATGGAGCTGCGGTTTTAGGGGAAAAATGGCTGAAGGACTATTTAATCAATTTTTCAAGATCATTTATTTATTCAACTGCTCCTCCCAACCATCAACTTGCTTCTATCAAATGTGCGTATGAATACAATGAGAAATCAGCTGCTTCGAGAGCAGAACTACAAGCAAACATTGCACATTTTATCGGTCAAATAAATGGGTCTTCAAAGCAAAATTGGCTCAAATCCGAATCACAAATTCAGTCTTTGATTATTCCTGGCAACGATCAGGTAATAGCAGCTGCCAAAAACCTTCGGGAAAGTGGTTTCAACATCTTACCTATTAGAAGCCCGAGTGTTCCAATTGGTGGAGAGCGATTGAGAATCTCTTTGCATTCGTACAACACCACCGAAGAGATCGACCAGTTATTTAGTATCATTAACAAATGGGATCAAAACAACTAATTGTAGCCGGCATTGGAACGGATGTTGGCAAAACAATCGTTTCAGCAATTCTTTGTGAAGCTTTAGCAGCTGATTATTGGAAACCTGTTCAGGCTGGTGATCTTGACAACACAGATTCCATGAAAGTCGGAGACCTGGTTTCCAATCCTAAAACAATCATTCATCCCGAATCCTATCGTTTGAAGACGCCAATGTCACCACATGCTGCTGGTGAAATTGATGGAATAGAGATTGAGTCCGAAAAATTGGAAATTCCGAATACAACCAATGCACTAGTCGTTGAATTAGCTGGTGGGCTCATGGTCCCCCTCACCAAAAACTTTCTAAACATAGATTGGATTGAGAAAATAGGACTTCCAGTTGTCCTTGTTGCCAATTATTACTTGGGGAGTATCAATCACACATTACTTTCAATTGAACAACTGAACACTCGAAACATTCCATTAGTAGGGATCATTTTTAGTGGAGAAAAGAATCAAACATCCTTTGATGTGATCATGCATCGAGCTAATACGAAAAGCCTGCTGGAAATTCCCTGGGAAGAACAAATCACTACTGAAACCATTATCAAACATGCAGCAAGAATCGAATTTTAGTCCGTCTGATCTGGATTTTGATAAGCACCACATCTGGCACCCCTATACCTCTCTGACAAACCCGCTTCCTACGTATCCAATTGTTTCAGCTTCCGGCGTCCGTTTAAAGTTGGCTGATGGCAAAGAATTGATTGATGGAATGTCGAGTTGGTGGACAGCGATTCATGGATACAATGTACCTGAATTGAACAAGGCAGCAAATGAGCAATTGGAAAAAATGTCTCATGTCATGTTTGGCGGGATCACACATCAACCAGCCATTTCCTTAGCGAAGAAATTGATAGATATTACTCCTGAAGGATTGAACAATGTATTTTTCAGTGACAGTGGATCGGTTTCAGTTGAAGTCGCCATGAAAATGGCTGTTCAATACCAGCATTCCCTGGGGTTTAGCCATAAAACCAAATTCATGACATTCAAAAATGGATATCATGGTGATACCACGAGCCCTATGTCCGTTTGTGACCCGGAAAATGGCATGCACCATTTGTTCACGGATTTTTTACCAAAACATCACTTTTTTGAATCCCTAAGAAATGGTTTCGATCAAGATCCGGATGAAGATGAACTGGCAGAATTGGAACACTTTTTTGCTGAAAATGCCCCACAATCGGCAGCTTTTATTCTTGAACCCATTGTACAGGGAGCAGGTGGAATGCGCATGTACACCCCCAAGTATCTTTCTACTGTTAAAGTCCTTTGCGAACAACATAATATTCTTTTGATTGCAGATGAAATAGCCACAGGATTTGGTAGGACCGGAAAACTATTCGCTTGTGAGCATTCCAACATCACGCCGGATATCATGTGTGTCGGTAAAGCGCTTACCGGCGGGTATCTTTCCCTGGCCGCAACTTTATGTACTGATCACTTAAGCAAAACCATTTGTGATGGAGAAGCTGGAGTTTTTATGCATGGACCTACATTTATGGCTAACCCACTTT
>JANQST010000152.1 GCA_028279155.1 Cyclobacteriaceae bacterium | reverse complement strand
ATGCGAGGTGGTCGATTGATCTTTTTCCTTGATGCTTTGAGTGTGGATATTAACGGTGCACTTGATGAAGGCACGGTGGCAATACCATATGAAACAAATCTCGAAGATCTTTTATTCAAGTACGGGGCTAGAGTAAACCGGAACTTTGTGTTAGATGTTAACAGTGGTGAACTTCCTATTGTTCGTGGAAATTTTGGTGATCAACCACAGATTCAGATGCTTCCCTGGCCATTTTTTCCATTGATTACCAACTACTCGAAACACCCAAGTGTGCGTAACTTAGATGCGATTCTTACTCGCTTCACCTCAACCATTGATACGGTCAAAGCAGTTGGTATCAAGAAGACACCCCTGGCATCAACCACCCAATATTCCAAAGTACTGGGTCCACCTGTAAGAGTAGCACTTAATGACCTCCGTGATGAGCTCAACCCCGAAAGATTCAATGGAGGTGTTCAGAATATTGCCTATTTGCTGGAGGGAAAATTCACCTCCTTATATGCAAATCGGTTGGTGCCCAGAGGGTTTGATAAGTCTGCATTTATTGACCAGGGAGCCGATGGAAAAGTAATCGTGTTTGCGGACGGGGATATGGTTATCAATGATTTTGATCCGGAAAGTAACGAGCCACTTGCATTGGGTGTGGAGGGATACACTAAGACTACCTACGCCAATGAGCAACTGGTATTAAACATTCTTGATTACATGGTTGATGAATCTGGCCTGATTGAAACACGCTCACGAGAGTTGAAAATACGACCTCTGGATCGTGTCAAGGTGAAGCAGGAACGGACAAAATGGCAGGTAATTAACCTGGTGCTACCGGTATTATTAATCCTAATTGCCGGAACAATGAAATGGTTTTACAGGAAACGAAAATTTGCGAGCTGATATGACCAAAACCATAAAATATAGCATCGCGATTGTTGTTCTGCTCTCAGCAAACCTAGGGTTAGTATTCACTGATGGCCTTAAACCCAGTTCATCCTTTAATGACGAATTGTTCCTAATAGAAAACATTGATCAGATCCAATCAATTGTCATCACTCGAGAAAATGAAAGAATAGAGTTGGTGAGGGGATTAAACAACTGGCAATTGAACAATCGATTTGAAGCAGACCAGAATTTCATGCAGATTCTCTTTTCGCTCCTTAACCAAGTAAAGGTGAAACGATCCGTTGGAGCATTGGATCATGAGATTTCAGGAAATGTACTAGTTTCTCTTGATGGTGAAGAACTTTCATTTGATTTTGCCACAGATCAACTAGGCACCAGGTCCTACTTCATAAAAAACGGTGTTGCTTACCAGGTTGAGGTACCTGGTTATCGTGACAATGTGGTCAATATTTTTCAGTTAGGAGAGGACCAATGGCGGAATCGTATGGTCTTTGATGGAAGCTGGAGAACGATTCAAAATTTAAGCCTTGTATCGGAAGAAAAAGAATTATCAATCAAATTCAACAATCAATTTTTTCTTGTTGATGGAGTATCACGAATAGATAGTTCAGGAGTGGTGGACTACCTGAATCAGTTCCAGGTTTTCCAGGCGAACGAAATGATATCAGAAGGAAGGTTCCCAGAACTTGATAGTTTAAAAGAAACAGATCCTTTGGCAACATTAGTCATCGAGGATATTCAGGATCCCAATGAAATTATTTTTAGAATCTATCCAAATCTGGAAGGTCAGCCTTACCATTTGGTAACAAAAAATGACCAATCGATGATGGTATTTGATCAAAGGAGAATCCAATCTATATTGAAGGATAATCAAGATTTCAGGGCAAAATAATCACCCTAGTAATATCCCCTTTTTGTCATTAAATTTGCGAGCCGATTGAGGACTTGAATCCTCAAAACCTAAAAGAACTTCTATGAAATTCATCGTATCTTCCTCATACCTTCTAAAGCAGCTTTCAGACATCAATGGTGTGATTACCACCAATCCGGTTGTTCCTATTTTGGAGAACTTCCTTTTTGAGATCAGTGATGGAAACCTGACGGTAACTGCTTCGGATCTGCAAACAAGTATGATCACTGAATTGCAGGTTGAAGCAAAGGAAGATGGGAGCATTGCTATACCGGCAAGGATACTTCTTGAGACACTAAGGAACCTTCCGGAACAGCCGGTGACATTTTCTATAGATAGCAATACGTATAGCATTGAGATTAACTCAGACAATGGCCGTTACAAATTGGCTGGTGAAAATGCAACGGATTTCCCTAAAATTCCTACGGTATCTGATGGTTACACCGTGAACATATCATCTGAAGTTCTGGGAAGAGCGATTAATAATACCATTTTCGCAACGTCAAACGATGAACTACGACCGGCGATGACAGGTGTGTATATCAAGCTAGATGACACCAATGCTACTTTTGTTGCAACGGATAGTCATCGGTTGATTAGGTACAGAAGGGTGGATGTTGCAGCAGATATGGGACATTCGATGATCATCCCTAGAAAGGCACTTACTTTATTGAAAGCGACACTTCCGTCAGAGCTGACCAATGTGAATCTTGAATTCAACACGTCAAATGCATTCTTCAACTTCAACAATGTGAAGATGATTTGCAGACTGATAGATGAGCGATTCCCTGATTATGAAAATGTGATCCCATTAGACAATAACAACGCTGTGGTGATCAAGAAGGACGAGCTTTTGAATTCTTTGAAGAGGATTGCAATTTATGCGAACAAGACCACTCATCAGGTTCGACTTAAAGTGACTGGCAGTGAGCTGATGGTCTCTGCTGAGGACCTGGATTTTTCAAATGAAGCGAATGAGCGCCTGGCTTGCGAACACGATGGAGAGGATATTGAGATTGGTTTCAATGCCAAATTCCTTGTTGAGATGCTTGGAAATATAGATTCAGAAGAAATCACGTTGAAGCTTAGCGCTCCTAACAAAGCAGGTATTATCACTCCAAATGAGAAAGAAGATGAGGAAGATATCTTAATGCTAGTGATGCCGGTGATGTTGAACAATCAGGTGTAATTCAATTAGAAATTAAGAATTACGAATCTGTTAATTCGAAGTAGTACTGTAGAGCATCAAAGATTCATTCTTATCTGAAGTGATATCTTTAATGTGCACCAAACCAAGCTTTACCAATAATTTCTGTGATCCTATATTTTTCGTTGTGGTTATTGCATAAACAGTATTAAAGCCTAACTCCGATTTGCAATGTTTCATCATAGCCAAAGATGCCTCGTACATATACCCTTTACGCTCATACTGTGGCAGTATTGCAAAGCCAATATCTTCATAATCCAGATAGTCTCTCTTTAGAAAGCCACATAAACCGATGGGTTCGTTTGATTCGGTTAGAACTACTTTGTAGAGTCCATATCCGTTTTTTTGATAGCTCCTGATCAGACTGTTTTCAATGTAACTGCGTGCGTCAGCCTCTGTCTCAATTCCCCGGTCACCGATATATTCAATCCAATTGGGGCTATTGAGTAATTCAAAGAAAAATGCAGTGTCATCAATTTTCGCCTCCTCAATCGTAAGCCGTTCTGTTTTAAGAATGACCATCAGTCGCTTTTCCAGCCCGGTCCTTTAACGAACCTTCCTGGCTTAGCATTTGTATGCTCACCGTTATCTAATACCTGCTCACCATTGACGAACACGTGAATCATCCCTTCAGCAAATTGATGAGGCTCAGCAAAGGTCGCTTTGTCAATTATTTGTTCAGGATCGAAAACCACAACATCTGCATAATTCCCCACCTTAAGTGATCCTCTCTTTTTGATTTTCAATTTAGCAGCAGAAAGACCGGTAAGCTTGTAGATGGCTTCTTCTAACGAAATAACTTGATCTTCACGAACGTATTTTCCTAATAACCTGGCAAAATTCCCATAGGCTCTGGGGTGAGGATTGGAATTGGTAAAAGGCTCAACAGGAGCCATGGAACCTGCATCAGAACCAAAACTCATATAGGGCAAGGTTATCTGTTGCTTCACGATATCTTCTGACATCAAAAAATAGACGGTCCCGACCCGGCTACTATCCTGAACCACTAAGTCCATGGCAGTAATTTCAGGAGAGGTGCCACGAAGTTTGGCCACTTCTCCTAATGTCTTTCCAGTCAAGTAACGCAACGTGTCATTTCTAAATCCACTTAAAATAATGTTTTCCGGAGTGCCCGCTGAGAAGTACAAATTTTCCCAACCATCTCCTTTTGCTTTCATTTCCTTTGCCACCTGGGTGCGAATTTCCGGATCCTGAAGTCTTCGGGCCCACTCGCCATAACCACCTTCTTGCACCCATGGTGGCATGGATGCATCAAGCCCTGTTGCACCAGCAGTGTAGGTGTACATGTCTGTAGTTATATCTAATCCAGCGTTTCTTGCCGAATCAATTTTTTGGATAGCTGCTTCGTATTTGTACCAATTATGTTTTCCA
>JANQST010000133.1 GCA_028279155.1 Cyclobacteriaceae bacterium | reverse complement strand
ATGCGATCAAGACATTAGAGTCGAAGATCGTGGATTTAAAAAAAGAAACATTTGCTAACCTAACCCGATGGCAGAGAGTACAACTGTCCAGGCACCCTGACCGACCATACACACTCGATTACATTTATGAAATCACCGATGAGTTTGTAGAGCTTCATGGGGATCGTGCGGTAAAAGATGATAAAGCGATGGTTGGTGGCTTTGGCCTAATTGACAAACAACCCGTGATGATCATCGGTCAGCAAAAAGGTCGAACGACCAAGCAACGTCAGGAACGAAATTTCGGGATGGCCAATCCGGATGGTTACCGAAAGGCGCTTCGACTAATGAAATTGGCAGAGAAATTCAATAAACCAATCGTCACGCTCATTGACACCCCCGGGGCTTATCCAGGCCTGGAAGCTGAGGAACGAGGACAAGGTGAAGCAATTGCCCGAAACCTTAAAGAAATGATGATGCTGAAGGTTCCGGTGATTTGTATCATCATTGGTGAGGGGGCCTCTGGAGGAGCACTTGGGATTGCAATCGGAGATAAGGTGATGATGATGGAAAATACGTGGTACTCTGTAATATCTCCTGAGTCGTGTTCATCAATTCTATGGAGAAGCTGGGATTACAAGGAGCAAGCCGCGGAAGCGTTGAAGTTGACTGCCAAGGATATGTTGAAGAACAAGCTGATTGATGATGTGATCAAAGAACCATTGGGAGGAGCCCATACGGACCTGCAAGCTTCATCGAAGGAGTTGAAGAAGGTAATCACCAAGAACCTCAAAGATTTACTTAAGAAAAAGCCTGAAGACCGTATTGCTGAGCGTATCGAGAAGTTTGGAGGCATGGGCGCCTACAAATAACTTTTCGGATGAAGCAGATTAACTGGTCTGATCATATTCTGAATTTTCTGGCGGTCATCATAGGTGTTTCGCTTGCCTTTTACATCAGCGATACGGCGGAGAGCAGAGCTGAACGGCGCGAGATTAACAAAATCCTTAATTCACTCAATGACGAGCTTGAATTTGAAATTGGAATTTATGAGAACAACCAGATCTCACTGAATAAAAAACACTCGGCTTTGATTGGTGAAGTTATCGAGATGATTGAAAATGGAGAGAGAGATAGCCTGGGAATCAAATTCAAAAAGTGTCTTACCTATTCCGGCTACTCTCCAAGAAATGTGACCTTCAATTCAATAGCTGCATCGGGCAAACTGGACTTAATAACAGATTTCGAGTTGAAAAAGAAGTTATCGTTCTATCATGAGATTATTGCTGCTGAAGTTGATTTTCAAGTTAATAATCAGATTGACTTTGCCACTGAAAAACTCTTTCCGTGGGTAATGAAAAACACGGATTATCGCAATCCTGATCCTGCTGACCTTAACGACCAGGAGATTATCAATTTGCTGGCATTTTACCAAAGTTTGATCAACACAAAGGTTAGCCGCTACGAGGAACTTCTGGATGTTGCCAGGGATCTGCAATCGAACCTTCAAAACTATTTGAATGAGTGATCGGTCATTGAAAGAACGTTTTTTTGGCTGGCTTTATACGCTATCCGGTTGGAAATATGAGGGCACTCCACCAACTGACATAAAGAAATATGTCATAATAGTTGCACCTCACACAAGCAACATAGACTTTTTTGTAGGATATGGGTACAAACACCTGGTAGGATTCCATCCTAATTTTCTTGGGAAGAAATCTTTATTCAAGATTCCCATCGTTGGCTGGTTTCTCAAGTCGATTGGAGGCCATCCGGTAGATCGGTCAAAGCACTCGAATCTTGTTGATCAGGTTGTTGAGATTTTCAACAAGTCTGAAGAATTCATCATGACCATTACACCAGAAGGCACTCGTTCCTATTCACCGAAGTGGAAAACAGGTTTCTACAGAATAGCAGAGAAGGCGAATGTTCCCATTGTGAAAATTGCGTTTGATTACCCTTCCAAAACAGTTCACGTAGCTGAACCCATATACGTGAGTGGGGATATGGAAAAGGAAATGGAGGATATCCAAAATCATTTCAAGCAATTCACGGGCAAGCATCCTGAAAAGGGAGTGAGGTAGAGGAATGCTTTTCCATGGATCAATTCACACTTAACAAAAAAGCCATTCACTTTTCAGTAAATGGCCTTTCTTCCGTTAAGGTTAGTTGCTATTTCTTAGCTGCAGTCTTCTTTGTAGTTGTCTTTCTGGTAGTTCTACGCTTCGGTTTTGCTTCTTCTACTACAATTTCATCCAATACGTCTGAAAGAAT
>JANQST010000119.1 GCA_028279155.1 Cyclobacteriaceae bacterium | reverse complement strand
ATGAGTAAAAAAATTTACTTAATGACAGATTTTATATTGATCAACTTTTCAACATCTGGTCTGTAGGAATTTCCCATTCCGAGTCCTTCTTGTTTCAGTGACTTTCTAATGGAAAAGTGTAGAGAATCAAGACCAACTTCGACTAGTTCCTTCGCATTTTTGGAATTAACACCGCTTCCAGCCATGACCTGAATTTTTCCTTTTGCTTGAGATACTAGATTCTGAATGACTTCTATTCCTTCTATTGCAGTCTTGGCCTGCCCTGAAGTGAGCAACCGATCAAACCCTAGTTCAATTAATTGATCAAGTACTTTTTGTGCCTCCTTACATACGTCAAAAGCTCTATGAAATATGACCTCCAAACCAAAAGACTTGCTGAATTGCAATAGCTCCTTATTGGCATCTTTATTCAACGATACTTTACCATCGAGAATACCAAACACCACTCCTTGAGCTCCACATTTAGCGGCTAGTTCAATATCCCGTTTCATTATTGTCAATTCTTCAGCGTTGTATTGAAAATCTCCAGGTCTGGGTCGGATAAGGACGTGAGTCTCAATGCCAGGCAATACTGCACATTTCTCGATCAATCCAGCACTTGGCGTAAGTCCACCAACGTCCAGCCCACTACAAAGCTCGATGCGCTTTAGTTGATGCTGCGAAGCAACTTCGGCTTCCGAATAGGATTCGACACATGCCTCAAGTTCAACCATATTTTCTGTTTGGTTCATCAAATTTTGAAACCTATATGAAAAATTCCAGTTCAGCTAAATTAGCATTTAGTAATTGACGAATTAACATATGAATTCACACGAAATAGACTACACCATTACCGGAGATGACATGCAGGTCGTCTCCATCCAGTTAGATCCACAAGAAACTGTGATAGCAGAAGCGGGAGCAATGAACTGGATGGATCGCGGAATCACCTTTGAAGCAAAAATGGGTGACGGATCAAATCCTGACAAAAGTGTATTTGGAAAATTGTTGGATGTTGGCAAACGTGCACTTACCGGTGAATCTATTTTCATGACACATTTTACCAATACAGTCGCCGGGAAAAAAGAAGTGGCTTTTGCGGCTCCCTACCCAGGTAAAATAATACCAGTAGACCTTTCGACTGTTGGCGGTGAAATCATTTGTCAGAAAGATGCCTTTCTCTGTGCTGCAAAAGGAACGGAAGTAACCATCGCTTTCACCAAACGACTCGGTGCTGGTTTTTTTGGCGGTGAAGGTTTTATTCTACAAAAATTACGAGGCGATGGCTTGGCGTTTCTTCATGCCGGTGGAACCATTGTGAAGAAAGAGCTTAATAATGAATCACTGCTGATCGATACTGGTTGTATTGTCGCATTCGATCAGGGGCTGGAATACAGCATTGAACGAGCGGGGAACTTGAAATCCATGTTTTTTGGTGGTGAAGGCTTATTTCTTGCCACTTTACAAGGAACAGGAACTGTTTACCTTCAAAGTTTACCATTTTCAAGGCTCGCAGATCGTGTCATACAACATGCACCCAAGATGGGTGGATCATCCAAAGGGGAAGGATCGATTCTTGGTGGAATCGGGAGGTTGATTGACGGAGATTAGTACGCTTGGGCTTATGGTTATGACCTGAAGGCTTCCAGCTGCGCATCTTTCTTCACATAAAGTGGATGTTTCGGAGTACCATCCAAGTTTTTGGCTATACATTTCGCGTTAGAAAAACGACGTAAGACAAATTCATCACGTCCATTTACCTCGTTGACTCCCCAGGCAAACACCACTTCACTACATTTTGAAGCATATTCTTCCAACTTACCATTGTTGTCACCGATGGGATCAGGACATTTCTCCAACTCTGCCGGGAAAGGAGTAATCCAGGCAAAAAGATTCAACATATAGATACCACCGAAACCCCAGGATGCAGCCAGCTGCCGTACTCTCCGTATTGTTGGATCATCTACTGATTCATCTGCATTAGATGGGTTGAGACCAATAACCATCACTTTTGGTTTTTTCTGATCCCATACACGCCACAATGCATACCTGTACTTTCGATCCTCGCTGAATTCAGCACCATTTAAACCAAAAAGATCCATCGGCAGATTATTTGATTAAAGCTATCCGCAATTTGCCTAAATTGTACATCCTAGACTTAACCACTTAATTATGAACTATCTTTCAAAATGGCCTATTTTGTTCCTACTCCTACTCATTTCTTGCCAAACTAAAGAACAAAGCTTTGCAAAGAACAGCGTTGTCTCTTCTGCTCATCCCCTTGCTACCAAAGCCGGACTTTCCATCTTGGAAAAGGGTGGCAATGCCATTGATGCTGCGGTTGCTACAGGATTTGCTATTGCAGTCGTTGAGCAAAGTATGAACAGTCTAGGTGGTCGATTCCAGGCAATTTTCAGGAAAAGTGATGGCACCATCAGTGGAATCGATGCGACCACCCAGGCCCCTCTCTCCTATGATCCGACTACTGCAACACAATCCAGGAATGGATATCCAACGATTGGAGTACCTGGGGTTGTCAAAGGGCTTACCACACTTCTTGAAAAACATGGAACAATGGATTTGGCAACAGTAATGGCTCCTGCAATTGATTATGCAGAAAATGGATACAAGTTATTGCCGATGGCCGCAAGAAGACATGCAGCCGCTATTGATCACATTAGAAATTATGAGGGAACTTCTCAATACTTTTTGAATGGAGATACTACTTACTTGGCGGGACAAATTTTGGTTCAAAAAGATCTGGCCAAAACCTTAAAACTTGTTGCTGAACAGGGGGCCGATGTTTTCTACAAAGGGGAAATCGCAGAGAAAATGGTAGCGGATGTTCAGGCCAACGGTGGTTATCTTGATATGGAATCGCTTGCTGCTTATGAAGCACATGAATCAAAAATTGTAACCGGAAGCTACAGAGGCTATGACTTGAGTAGCTTATGGATTCCTTCTTATGGTGCCATTACCATCCAGATGCTTCATATCATGGAAAATTTTCCGATGAACGAATATTCAGAAGCAGAATGGGGCAATGGATTTTTTCAAGCGAACACATGGGCCTACAAGGATCGAAGGAAACAAGATAGTAAGGAAATGGCAGATCTCTTTACATCCAAGGAGTACGCCAAGAACAAGGCGGATAGCATCAAAGCTTCCATAACCAAAACGGTTGCAATGGCTACAGAAGATTGGATGGTAAAAGATGGTCATACCACTCATTTTTCTGTGGCAGATAAAGACGGAAATATGATAGCAATTACCCAAACAGTGGGACCAAACATGGGTTCCAAGGTGGCTTCCCTGGGACTTGGTTTTATCTATGCTACGACCCTGGGCGGTTATCTTGGAGATTTCAAAGGTGGACAAAGAGCCTCATCCCATATCTCTCCCACTATCATCACCAAAAATGGAACTCCATATCTTGTACTAGGAGCTGCAGGTGGTAGTAGAATTCCAACTGCCATCGTACAGACCATTAGCCGAATGATCGATCGGAATATGAATCTCTCTCAGGCATTGGCAGCTGGTCGTGTGCATTCTGTTGATACAGCCGTTCTTATTGAAATGCATGAAGGTACTACATGGAATACCTCAGATATTGATGAACTTAATGGAATGGGTTTGGATGTGGTAGAAGTTGATCGAACAGGAGCTTTTGGACGGGTTCATGCGGTTCACTATGATGAAGCTTCCCGAACATGGATTGGAGGTGCTGATCCGGATTGGGAAGGAACTAGTGAAGAATTACGAATTAAGAACTAAAAAAAAATTACAAAATTTAGATTATGACACGATTATCGATCCTATTGATTATTTCACTATGTGTTCAGGCAGGTTTTGCTCAAGAGGCCGAATACCTGAAAAAAGTACAAACACTTGACAGCACGATTGAGACATTGTATGCAGTTATTTCCGGAGATGCCGGAGAAAAGCGAGACTGGGAATTGTTCAAATTCTTATTCACAGCTGATGCTCAATTGATCCCTTCAGGACCTTATAATGATGGGAAAGTTAGTTATCGCAAGATGACCCCGGCAGGTTATATCGAGACCTCAGGTGAAACACTGGAAACCAAGGGATTCTTTGAAAAAGAGATTTATCGGGTTACGGAAACTTTTGGATCCGTCACCCATGTGTTCAGCACGTATGAATCTTATCGCACATCAACCGATAAGGAGCCATTTACACGAGGAATCAACAGTATTCAACTCATGAATGATGGGGATAGATGGTGGATTCTTAACATATACTGGACAGGTGAACGTGAGGATAATCCGATTCCTGAAAAGTACTTACCTAAGTAACATCGTAAGTCACAAATTACATTTTGTGAGTAGTTTTGCCGGCTATTCTTATGAAAATGGAGCCACTACTCACACCAAATTGGTCAGATATAAAAAACGCTTGTCAAGCATTAGCAAGTGAAATAAGCAATAAGCAATTGAATATCAATTATGTTGTCGGTGTAACTCGTGGTGGGCTTCCCCCGGCGGTAGTTATTTCGCACATACTCGATATTCCTACCATTCCTGTTTCTTATTCGTCCCATACAGGGAAAGGGGATAACAAATTCTATGACGATCAGCTTCCGGATCTCCAATCTATTATCGATAAAGAACAAAGGCTTCCTGGGAAACCCGCAATTTTAATTGTCGATGACATTTCCGACTCCGGAGAGACTTTCGCTGACCTACACAAAATCTACAAGGAAAGAGGTCATAAGGTATATACACTGACGTTGTATCATAAAGAAGGTAGCATATTCAGTCCCGATTTTATCTGGCAACAAATTCCAAAAGACGCAGGCTGGATTACTTTTCCCTGGGAATCATAAGACTCAAGGGGTTAGTATTAGATGGTAATATCTTGACAGAATTCTACTCCTTCCGGACAATCCTCAGTCTCAGCTATTATACAAACATTATAGGTTCCCGAATCAAACTGGAATTCCAGAACATTATCACCGCCTTGCTCCTCAACTTCTTCAAAGATCAGATCATCCAATCTGAAAATGTTCCAGGTATAGACCAGTTGATCTTTTAATTCGAAGTTGGCGATGAATTTGAAAGTGAAGTCGTTTATCTGCTCGATCTCAAACGACAGCTCAGGGCATGGGTCTTCAACAACAATAAATTGACAATATTCAACACCAACAACACAATCGTCTGTGGCTGCCTTTATACAGATTTCATACTCCCCGGGAGCGAATGTTTCTGATAGTTGATTGTCCCCTTCTACTCCTACTCCATCCTTTTCAATAAAATCATCATTGATAAACCAGTCATAAGAAAACAGATTTTCTATTCCTACAAAGTCTGCTGTGAAAACATAGCGAGTACCACCGGAAAAATCCGTATTGAAAAATAACTGAGGACACCTCTCACAGGTATCAAATACCTCAAAAAGTTCAAAATGGTTTGTCACTTCTACAATCTCATCTTCGGAAAAAACAACTGCATTAAGTGGGAAAACAAATACTGGTTGCTCTTCGAATCCTTGTTGAAGTTCAAATGCAAAATATTCTTCCTGACTCCCAATTTGTACTTCATTATTCTCTTTGTCTATAAGCGTGATTGGATATTCAAAATCGATGCATTGTGTATAAAAAAGGTCAAACTCATCTCGTAAGGTCAATAGGTCACAATCTTCAAGGAGTTCGATCAAATCCTCTTCACTTTCTATATTTCTTATTACTCCTGCTTTTGATGCCAAGAAAGGAAATACAACACCATCAATGTGCTGACCCGATGCTCCACTTCTGGCTACTTCTAGCAACCCATCCAAATTGTTAATAGTGATGGTCAAGTCATTGCTAAAACCAAGATTTATGGGGAAAAAGAGCTCTATGCATGGCTCCTCTTTTGACAACTTTCCAAGCTCAACAGACCTAAGCAATGATTGTATCGCTACGCTGGATGTTACTGTGAGTGTATCTATTTCTTCAGGAGGGAAATCGAGTTCATCTTCACTTAAACACGAAGAAAGTGTCATCGTGAAGAAAAATAAGGAAAGTATTAAATACCACAATCGGATCATCCATTCATCATCTTTAGCGCTCTACGTAAGTTTAGGTTGGTGTGGAAATGCTAAAGTTAATCTTTAGCAAGCAAAAAAGAAGGAACCGCCCGATCGCTCGGGCAATTCCTAAGAGTAGACGGAAATCTAATTCGGTAACGAGAATACTTTACACAATTGTGATTCCTCACAATTCCCATCTTGTCGCAAGCAGATCTCATACTCTACTCCTTCATCAAATTGCCATGAGAATTGATGATCGTCAGTGCTTCCAGCTTCTCTTTTTTCTTCTCCTTGTTTTACATCATTGATGTAAACAGTCCAGATGTATGTCACATCATCTTTACCTTCAAAATCAGCAGTGAATACAAATGTTGGTGTACCAGCTTCCTGCACGCCTGTGAAGGAAATTTCTCTACAATCTTCTTCAACTAAGATTGCTTCACAATACTCAACAGATTCACACCCATCTTGATCGGTCACGATACATACGTTGTATTCTCCCGGATCAAAGTCATAAACCAATTTGTGATCGGTATCAAAGCCATCAAAGTTTTCTTTATCAACTATTTCATCATTGATGATCCATTTGTATGGTGTGGTCTCCAAACCTTCAAAATCAGAATGGAATACATAGATGAAGTCAGTCTCTTTCTCATAATCAAAGAATACTTCCTCAACACAATCATTTTCAACAACAAATTCTACACAGAATTCAACATCATCACATCCTTCTAATTCTGCGACAATACAGACGGTGTACTCACCAGGACCAAACTGCCAGAACAATTTATGATCCGTATCAAAATCTGGAAAGTTTTCCTTGTCAACAATATCATCGTTGATGTACCATACATATGGAATGTGATCCTGGTTTTCGAATTCTGCAATGAACTTGTATGTGTTATGACCTTCCTGTTCCACTTTTTCAAAAAATAGCTCTTCAGGACATGCCTGCTCAACTACTATTTCTTTACAGTATTCAACCTCACCACAATCTGGGCTTTCAGACACGATACATACCACATGTTCTCCAACCGGGAATTCCCACTCAAGAAAATGTACCCGATCTGACCCTAGCTCCTCAGTCTTAATAGAATCGTCATTCACCCACCAGGTGTATTCCACATTTTCAATACCATCAAATTCTGCAAAGAATTTATAGACATGATCACTTTTTTGATCTGTCCTAAATTGAAGACCCAGGCATTCTTCCTGATTTGGGTCCGGCACCTCTATTTCCTGACAAAATTCTAATGTTCGATCACACTGTTCTGATTGAGCAGTGATACATACATTGTAAGTTCCTGGTTCAAACTCAAGATCGAAGATGTTCTCAACAAGTTCACCTATGTCAACTGAATCTATGAGCACATCATTGATAATGAGCTGATATGTAAGGTTCTCTATGCCTTCTGCTTTTATTGTTACCTCACTATTTGCACTGTCTACCTCGATTTCAAGCTGAATATCCGGACAGGGATTCGCTTCATCTGGTGTACATGACCCCAATAGGATCACTCCCAGCACAGTTAGTAGAATACTATATCGATTTAATAGTTTCATGAGTATTTTTTTGATTAGTTTTTAAAAAAATTCATATGAAGGTTTTCCTTCTTTGATCGTAAAACGCAGAGTGATGGAATCGACCCTACCCCCCTTTTTAGAATTATTTCGTTATTTAATTTGATTTTTTTCAGACATCTCAAAACCTGATAGCTAAACCCTAATGCCTGAACCAGATAAACCTTTATGCGACGAAGAGCAGTTTGATGCCTTTTATACTGCACATGCCAGGGCATTAAGGAATTTCATTTATTACAAGTTTGGAGATGAGAATCAGTCAGACGATGTAGTACAGGAATCATTCATACGCCTATGGAAAAATTGCGCGAAGGTCACATTAGATACAGCAAAGGGATTTTTATATCGTATCGCAATCAACCACAGCACCAGCTTGAAGCGATCCGAAAAGGTCAAGTTGAAATACGAAGAGCGTGCGGTTCGATCCGAAGCGGACCAGGAATCTCCTGAATTCAGAATATTGGAAAAAGAATTCCTTGAAAAATTAACAGATGCAATCTCTACTCTTCCTGATAAACAACGCGAGGTTTTTTTAATGAATCGAGTAGAGAAAAAGACCTACAAAGAAATTGCCGAGATTTCTGGGGTTTCGGTAAAAGCGGTTGAAAAATCAATGCATAAAGCCCTTCTAAAACTAAGAGCTAAAATTGGTGATATATGAGTGGTAGGGTAATTATTCATTTGTGCGTTTTGCATATGAGAACAAAAAAATGAACGACAATTTTAAAGACGATACTTTCTTAGCCCGTTGGCTTAACAATGAACTCACTAGAGAGGAGCTTGAAGAATTCAAGGCGAGTGAGGACTATTCACTGTATGAAAAAATTGTAGCTGGGACTTCCACAATCCAATCGGAAGAATTCGATCAAGAAAGGATGCTAAATCTGATAAAGGAAAAGCGATCTGACAGTAAAGAATTGAGACCTTCAAGAAGAGTGTGGCTCTATGGAGCGGCTGCTTCCATTGTTGTTATCCTAAGTTTTGTGGTGATCAATCTTTTCTCCAAACCTGAGCTAGTTGAAGTGATCAGTGCGAAAGGTGAAAAGAAAAACCTCGTGCTTCCGGATGGATCGGAAGTTGTTTTGAATGCCAATTCAACAGCTTCATATTTCGAAGACGATTGGGAGAAGAACAGAATTATAAATCTTAATGGAGAAGCTTACTTCAAAGTAGAAACCGGGAATCGATTCACCGTAAAAACCAGTAGTGGAAATGTAAGTGTGCTTGGCACACAGTTCAATGTCCAAGCAATCAACGGATTTTTTGAAGTAAAATGTTTCGAAGGTAGCGTGCAGGTAGAAAGTGGTGAAGATGATGAAATTCTTAAGCCAAAAAGAGCATACCGAAGGATCAATCGAAATAAAGGATCTCTCACCACTATCAAAGAAGCTTCGCCATCGTGGACCAACAATGAAAGTTCGTTCACAAGAGTACCCATCAAATACGTCTTAATTGCATTAGAGAATCAATACAATATCACTTTTCAAGGTAAAACCGCATTCAATGACTTAACTTTCTCAGGTACATTCCCACATAATGACCTTGATGTTGCGCTTAGAGTGGTTTTAGGTTCACTTCAGATCGATTATACAGCAGCGGGGAATGGCATTGTGACCCTGGAAGATTAGGTTATGAAAACATATCGGTTGCTATTCATCATATGGTGCTTGCCGTGGATATGTGTCGGCCAAAACAATTCCCCACCCTCCGGGGAATTAAGTGATTTAATACCTGAACTCACCAACTTTTACAACATACGTTTTTCATTCGTTGACGAAACCATTGCTAACAAACAGCTCCAAATTCCGGATTATCAGAATCTGTCCATAGACAATTTACTGATCAGTCTTGAGCAAAGAACACGTTTACGGTTTGAATTGGTGAACGAAGGATATGTTGTTGTAAGACCTTTCGGGGAACAAGACCTTGTGAGAATTTGTGGATTCGTTAGCGATGGAAAAGGAAATCCATTAATAGGTGCTACCGTTGGCCACTCCCCTACACAAGGAACCTTTACAAATGCACAAGGATATTTTGAATTGGATTCTGTTCCATACAACTCGACCTTAAGCCTTCGCTCAATTGGGTTTCGACGGAAGCAAGTAAAAGTAGACGAGACTACCATGTTCGAGTGCTTTTCTTCCCAAATGATAGAAGCCATCGAAGTGCTTCGGGAAGTTGTTGTTAGGGACTATTTGGCGGCAGGTATTCTCAAGCGGAATAAAAACATTGAGATTTATCCTCAGCAGCTAAAAAGTTTGACAGGCCTGATTGAACCAGACATCCTGCAAAGTATCCAGCAAAGTCCGGGAGTTAACAGTCCTTTTGAAACTGCAGCAGGCTTGTATGTTCGGGGTGGTTCCCCAGATCAAAACCTCGTTTTGTGGAATGGCATAAAAACATACAATCAGGGTCACTTTTTCGGAATGATCTCCGCATTCAATCCGTATATAGCCGAAGAAGTCACATTTATAAAAAACGGGACAAGTACAGAATATGGAGATCGAGTCTCTTCCGTTGTGGACATCAAAAGCAGTCAATCTGTTGAAAATCGCTTTTCCGGTGGTCTAGGGACCAATATGCTCTATAGTGATGCATTCATTAATCTTCCAGTTATAAAAGACAAATTATCTCTTCAATTATCCGGAAGAAGATCTTTTACTGATGTGTTCGAAACATTCACCTACAACCAAATGGCTGACAGAGTATTTCAAAACACCAAAATCGCTGAAAATACTACGAGCGCACAACAGGCAAAAAACCAGTTTTTCTTCAATGATTTTACCACTAATCTTGTCTGGCAGGCTAATAAAAAGAATAAACTGGCGGTAAATGCTATTTACAACAAAAACGACCTGGATTTCTCTTCTCAGGATGATATCAATGGACAATCATTCAACGATCTACTTTTCAATGCAAATGAAGGATTCAATGTCCTCTGGGATAAATCTTTTGATAGCAGGTTCTCTTTCAATATGGATTTCAACTATGCAAAGTATCTGTTGAAGTATGAGTTTGTCCGAACGGCCAGCGATACATCTGAAATTTCTTCAAAAAAAAATTTGGTTAGAGACATCGGCTATCGATTTAATTCAGAATATATCCTAAATGATGAGCACAAAATAAAAGGAGGCTATCACTATTCGAATAACCGGATTCAGTATGCTTATGAAACGGCTACTCCATCCTATCGTCTTACGCTAGACGCCGATAATTCTAAAGTCAATACGCACTCTTTGTATGCGGAACACCAATTTGATAACGATGACTGGTTCATGCAGACAGGTGTTAGGATTAATCACTACAGCGAATTGGACGCATCCTTTGTTGAGCCGCGCTTTTACGGAGAAAAGCGTGTTTCCAATCATATCAAGATC
>JANQST010000103.1 GCA_028279155.1 Cyclobacteriaceae bacterium | reverse complement strand
GTCTTCACATCCCATGAGGCATCCCAGTTCAAGTTGAAACCTCCAATCACTCCACCTTGCTGTCGGTTGGAATTGAAATTTCCCTGGCCCTCATTGTCTACTTGCGCATCATACTCGATACCTATGGGATTCGTACCAAACACAAACCCGTTTTGCTTGTCGTGATAGGTGTCAAGGATAAAAAGAAAAGCATCCGCCTCATCAAGAGATGCATCCCTCCTGGCATCAGTCACCACCAGTTGTTCCGGGTTAGAATCATAGCAAACAACAGATAAATAAAAGGTCTGTGCATCGTAAGCGATCCGGATCTCTGTTGGTTCACTCACCTTCTCTCCGAGGTTAGGCTGTATCTGTACCAACTCATTGATGGGTTCAATCTTCTGCCATAAAGGGTCATTGATAACCTCACCATCAATTTCCGGAGTCTCCTCGATTTGTGATGATTTGTGCTGAGGCCGAATGCTGGTATCGATCGTGCTGGTTTGAGCGAATAGAAAAATAGGAAAAAGCCCAATAAGGAATAAGAAAGGCTTCATAAGTTAGGTTTGGACTATAAAGGTATTCATCATTAGAGTAACCTTGAAATTCTAATGGTTAAGTTTTAGGTAGTCCTACAATGAATGTGGTCGATTTGCCAGGTTCGCTTTCCACTTCGATGGTCCCTTTCATTTCCATCAAGTACTTTTTGACCGTAAACAAACCCATTCCTGTTGATGATTCTGACCCAGTCGGTTTTGCGTATAAGGTCTGATATTTCTTAAACAACATTTCCCGATCTTCTGCACTAATACCCTCTCCCTCATTCCGAAATTTGACAACAATTCTAGTGGTTTCTTCTTCAATCGAAAGCGTTATTTGTTTACCGCTTGGTGTATATTTTATCGCATTGGATAGTAGGTTTTCAAACACTCTGCTGGTACAATTTTCATCTACAATGGCGAAGTACTTCTTTGATTTTAGTTTAGCTTTTAATTTGATCTTTTGAGCATCGCTATTGTGTTTGTGAAGATCAATGGACTTTTGCAGTAAAATCCCAAGGTCATGTGATTGAAGGTCCAGGTTAAGACCTTGAGTCTCTAGTTTGTTAGCATCAAGAATCTGATCGATGTGCTTGACCATTCCTCCTGAGCTTTCCTGCATCACAATGATCATTTTTTTCTGTTCATCCGAAAGCTTATCCGTCAGACCCTGTTTTAAAATAGGGATCATACCTGTCAGAACATGTAAAGGGCTTTTCAGGTCGTGAGCAACTACTCCAATCAAATCATCCTTTTCTGCATTGAGCTGAGTCAGCTCATCTTGCTGCTTGGCAAGTTCTCTGTTCAGGTTATTTACACGATCTAAATTCCGAACAAGGCCTAGTTTAAAAAATGAAGTTGAAAAGTAGATACCGCATGAAATGACTGCACTAATGATAAGTTCCACAATGAAATCACTATCCTGGGGTAAACTCAAGACTTCTATTTTATACCGTTTCAGTAGAATCAAGAGTCCGAAAGAAAGAACAAATAGTACAGTTCTAAGTTTTCCATCAAAAAATGCAACAATCACTACAATCATTGCCATGATTAGGTTTTCAGTTCCGTTGTTACGGAGCTCAAAATAAGTTACAACTGATGCCACGGTGATGGCACCTATAAGTCCAACGGTCATCGTAAGGCCTGCAAACATTACTTTCCTGTACCCAGCTGCTGTCAAGACAATAAGCATAAGAATCAATCCAATGATGTCAATTAGCGTATTGACAAAAGGATACCCCATCACCAGGTTTAAGATAATAAATGAGCAGATGAAAATCAGGGCAATGACCGCCAGTCTTCGAATCAAGACCAGCTTATAATCCACCATATCGGCATTGGTGCCGAGCCTAAGAGAAACATTTAAACCAGCGAATTTTTTCAATCGTGTCCCTTAATATTAAAGCCCAACAATCTGGGCTGAATCAATTCCTTCTTAATATACTACTGTTAATCTAAAAACAGGCGTTTAGGTAACCGGGTACTTTTTGTGATCTCAAATTCAGAAAACCGTTTTGAACCGAACTTAAATCATCCAAATGCCTTTATTATGTCATGATACAAATCATACTTATTAAGGAATCTTGCAGTTTGAATATCGAGCAATAAAGAGCCAATGAAAATAACTACCTTAGAAGAAGCACTATCCGTAATTAAGTCCGGTGACAATGTATTTGTCCATAGTGCGGCAATGACCCCAAACAAACTTATTACCACGTTGACACAAAATTGTCCTAGCCCAGATGTCAACCTGATTCATATACATACGGAAGGCGAAGCAGATTACATCAATGATGTTTCGCTTCAATTCAACATGTATAGCTGTTTTGTCGGATCCAATGTTCGAAAGGCCATCAATGCAAACCCTAAAGCAAACTACATTCCTGTTTTTTTAAGCGAGATCCATCAGATACTGACTGGTGGCAGTCGAAAAGTAGATGTGGCCCTCCTTAAAGTTTCACCTCCGGATGCACATGGATATTGCTCACTGGGAACATCCGTTGATGTTACGCTTGCTGCTATCCGAGCTGCCAAGCATGTATTGGTTGAATTCAATCCTCATGTGCCACGTGTTCATGGAGAGGGTTTTATACACACAAGTCAGATTGACTTTGGAGTAGAGAGTGATGATCCAATGTTTGCTGTTAACCCCAAACCTCTATCAGAAGAGGAAATGAAAATAGGAAAACACATTGCAGAGTTGATTGAAGACGGCTCGACACTGCAAATGGGCATTGGAGGAATACCTGATGCGGTTCTTGCGCAATTAACCAACCACAAGGATCTTGGCATTCACACAGAAATGTTTACCGATGGAATTTTACCTCTGGTCCAAAGTGGTGTGATCAATGGGAAATTCAAAAAAGTTCTTCCGGGCAAGATC